>NZ_BDLP01000443.1:0-3173 GCF_001950415.1 Roseomonas sp. TAS13 | reverse complement strand
ACCGCAGAACCTTCCGGACCACCTTTCGCGAAATCCCGAGCTCACGACAGATCGCCTTGATCGACTTGCCCTGCACCCGGTGCAGGCGCCGGATCTTTGCCACTGTCTCCACGACCAGCATCCCAGCACTGGCTCCCGATCATCCCGGAAACCACTGTGAACCCCGCCGTCAGTGGGGTCCCGTTTGGACGCCGATCACCCCTCCAACAGGGTTCCTATTCCATGCCGATCCACAGCCTGCCGGACGCGCTCCGCCGCCGGACGCGGCGGAGCCGCCTGTTCGGCCGGGGCGGAGCCGCCGCGTCCGAACAGGTTCAGCACCGGCGCAGAACGGCGCGGGGCGGACACCTTCGCCACCTTGAGCTCATGCTTCCTCTCGGCCTTCTGCTCCGTCTTGCGGGTAGCCTCGGCCTTGGCGGCGGCGTGCGCGGCGGCGCGCTCCTCAAGGTGGTCGCCGACCGTCTTGGCCACCCACTCGTAGACGACCTTGGTCACGGCGCGGCCGTGCTCCCAGACAACCTTGCTCACTGCGACCAGCTTCGTGAGGGCCGCCTTCAGGGCGGCAATGAACTTACCGAGCATCTTGGGTCTCCTTCCCCGCCCATTGAACGAATGCCAGAGAAATGCCGCCCACACTCGCAAGCGACTATATAACCGCTATCTAGGTGGTAGCTATTGACTACCGCAGATTGCGTGTCAATCTGACTTCGAGGAGGATCCAGTGATGTCCGGCATGGAGATGTTCTGGTGGGCCTCGGCTCGCGCCGAGGCCGCGAACGCGGACACCGCCCGCGCTGTCGCGGCGCGCCAAGCCGCGCGGGCCGGGCACGCGGTGTCTGTCGCCCACGACTGGCGGACCGAGGCGCACCGCTTGGCGGACGAGTTGGCAGAGGCGCGCGCCGAGGCGGCCGGGCTGCGCGCGGTGGCTCACGCCTACCGGACGGCGCACCCGCACTCGCCGGTGATCGCCATCGAGGAGCTGGTGGCCGAAGTCGGGCGTGACGCTACCCAATGACCAGTTCGCGCGAGTAGCTCAGGGGTAGAGCCGACTGCTCATAACAGTCTACGCGCCGGTTCGAATCCGGCCTCGCGTACCACACGGAAACGGCGCCGGGGGCTTCCCTCCGGCGCCGTTCTTGTGTCCGGCCGCCTCACCGGTCCTCGGCAAGGAACTCTTCGAGGCGGTGGCGGTAGCACTCCGGCACGGACCGGACGAACTCGAGCTCGGCGTGCCGCAGCCGGTCCTGACGCTGACGCGCGCGCCGGTCGCGGGTGTCGGCCAGCCGGAGCAGCCGGAGCGCGCCCTCGGCGAGCGCGGCCGCAACCGCCTGCTGGTCGAGCCACGCCTCGGCGCCCGCCCGGGCGAGGTCATCCACCTCGGCGAGGATGCCCTTGCCATCGAGGAGGTCGTCGAAGCTGCCCCCGGCTGGGTCGATGCCGACCAGCGCCGCAATGCTGTCCCAGCCGTCGGCGTCAGAAAGATTGTCGTTCGCGTGTTCCCTCATGGCTCGCCCTCCCTACCGGTACCCCGGCCATCTTGAACTGCGACTGGGGCCCGACCAGGGCGGACCTCGCGCAGCCGCTCCGACGCGACCAGCTCATCGGTGGAGTGGTAGTCATGCGCCCCTCCAACGGGAGCGGGGTGGTCCCCTCGCTTGCCAAGGCAGCTGCGTCGAAAGCAAGGAACGACGATCGACAAAATGGACACCGAGGGTCTCCCCTCGGCGCTCCACGACGTTACGCTGTCTGGATGGCTACTGCGGGATCTGGGCCACTCCTCGAGCTCGAAGGTCAACGCCTCGCCTGTACCTGCCTCGATTCAGCAGGCCTGCTCCTCGTCCTGGAGGCTAGGGCGATGTGGCAGCCACACAGCCCCTCGGGCGGGTCGGTCGGATCAATGTCGGGCATGGTGACCGCCTCGAACCGCCGAACCAGGACAAACCTGTCCGTCGGCGCCTCGCTGAAGTTCGTCGTCCACGCGGTCGGAATCATCTGTCGCTCCCTCCATCGGAAGCCGGATGCCCCTCGTCCGCCAAGGTCGCGGCCTCGGAACCAAGACACCCCTATTTGTCATTCTGAACAACGCCCGTTGCCGGTATGACAAAGATGCCGCATGGTGCCCCGATGACCCCTTCCGACCGGCCGCACCGGCCACGCACTTCTCTCCGGCCTGTGCCCACGGCGGCGGCGGCCCGTGGCCGGTGAGGCCAAACGGCGGCAGTACAGCCGCCAGCAGTTCCTGCTGCAGCACCCGCATTGCTGCTACTGCGGCGCCCCGGCGACGACGACGGATCACTGCCCCCCTCGCTCGATGTTCGACGGCAGGGTGTGGCCTGAGGGCTACGAGTTTCCGTGCTGCGCCCCCTGCAACGCAGCCGGACGCTACTCGGAGCAGATCGCGGCAGCAGTGCTTCGCCCGTCACTCCTGGCGGAGACAGAGGCATCCTGGCTCAAGACCGTGGAGCACCTGTCGCGTGCCCGCCCCGAGGTACTGGAAGAGTGGACGTCGTTGAGCCGCAACGAGGCGCGGCACCACTTCCGAACGCGCTTTGGCAAGGACCTGGGGGACCGCCTTCGCCAGCACGAATACGGTGTCCTCAAAATCGGCCCCATCACCACCGAAGCCCTGGAAGACGTGCTGGCCAAGGTCGGCATGGCGCTGTTCTACAAGCACATTGGGCGGCGCTGCACGGGGCGGGTTTGGGTCCTTCGGTACGACCCCCTGCTGGCGAAGCAAATGGCCATCGCCGTTGAGGGGCTGGCGCCAAACACAGCGGAGATGCAGCGCGGCAACGCGAACCTGGCGGACCAGTTCGTCTACCGATACTCGGCAGGACCAGGGTCTCTCTGCGCTGTGGTGACGATCCGCCATCAATTCGCGGCAGTGCTCACCGCCTTGGACGAGCCCCAAGCGTCCGAGTTCGCTGCCTCAGCCACCGCGCATGGCATGCACATCCCCGAACGCAGGTGCCCGCCATGAGGGACGACCCCAACCCCAGCGGCGAACGCATCGCCTCGTTCCACCGGTCCCGAGCCCGGCAGATACTCAATCAGGCCGGTGACCTGGTGGCCGAGGCGCGGGCCGAGGCGGGGGCGTCCGAGCTGAACCGCGCCTTCGGGCTGAGCCGGGCCGCGCGCGGCGAGCTGCGACTGGCCGAGGCCCACATGGCCGC
>NZ_BDLP01000442.1:0-3179 GCF_001950415.1 Roseomonas sp. TAS13 | reverse complement strand
TTCGCCTTACGGTGGAGCTGTGCGTAGATGTGATCAAGAGACAGCCACCCCGCCTGCTGCCCCGGCGGGTCGAGCGCCGAGGGCACGCTCATCGCCATGCGCAGCACCGCGCCGGGCGGCGCCATCGTATAGGCCGCCACCCAGTCCACGAATCGCCGCAGGCTGCCGGTCATCGGCGGCACGATCAGCGTGCCGAGCAGGTTCTTCAGCTTGCCTTCGGACAGCGTCGGGTCCGGCGCTCCGTCCCAGACCACGCCGCGCAGCTCGCGCCCGCCGAAGGGCACCTCCACGAAAGTGCCGGGCGGGGGTACGGCCATGCCTTCCGGCACCCCATAGTCATAGGCGCCGTCCAGCGGCAGCGGCAGCAGCACCTTCACGCGCGGACGCACGGGGCCGACCGGTTTCACAGCTCCAGGCTTTCTGCGGGGGGCCACCATGGGCTATGCCTGCGCAACCAGAACGGGATCGTGACCCATGAAATTCTTCGTCGACACCGCGGATGTCTCCGAAATCCGCTCCCTGGCCGAAACCGGCCTGCTCGACGGCGTCACCACCAACCCTTCCCTGATCGCCAAGGCCAACCGGCCGATGCGGGACATCATCGCGGAAATCTGCGACATCACCCCGGGCCCTGTTTCCGCCGAGGTCACGGCGCTGGACTATGACGGCATGATGCGGGAGGGCGAGCATCTCCGGAAGATCGCGTCCAACGTCGTGGTCAAGCTGCCGCTCACGGAAGCCGGGCTGCGGGCCTGCAAACATATGGTGAACGACGGCACCATGGTCAACGTGACCCTGTGCTTCTCCGCCGTGCAGGCCCTGCTCGCGGCGAAGGCGGGCGCCACCTTCGTCAGCCCCTTCATCGGCCGCCTCGACGACACCGGCCAGGACGGGATGCAGCTGATCGCCGACATCATGCAGATCTACAAGGCCTACCCGCACCTCAAGACCGAGGTCCTGGCCGCCTCCGTCCGCCACCCGGTCCACCTGCTCCAGTGCGCCAAGCTCGGCGCCCATGTCGCCACCCTGCCGCCCAACGTCATCCGCGCCCTGGTCAAGCACCCGCTGACCGACAAGGGCCTGGAAGGCTTCATGGCCGACTGGAAGAAGACCGGCCAGAGCATCCTCTGAGCCGTATTCCCGGGGACCCCGGGGGCAAGGCCCTGCCCTTCCCCCGGCCCCCTGTCCCATGGGACAACCCGGGGCACCGGCCCCGATGGCCCGGCACCCGCCGCCAGCATCCCGGGATCCGGAGGATGACCGGAACCGGGACAACGGCGCGGACACGCCGCTCAGCCGGGCAGCACCGCACCGCGGCCCGCGAAGCCACGGCCTCCGCTCTCCCTCAGATGACCCGCCGCAGCCTGAGCAGCAGCAGCGTCACCGCCACCGAGCCGAGCATCAGCCCCGCGGCCCAGAGCGTGCCGTGTTCCGGCTCGGCCCAGGCCATGCCGCCGGTGTTCATCCCGAAGAATCCCGCCACCAGGCTCGGCGGCAGCAGCACGGCCGTGATCACCGACAGGGTGTTGACGTTGCGGTTGGTCTCCGCCGCCTGCCTTGCGGAAAGCTCGTCCTGCAAGGCCCGCCCGTGTTCCTGCAGCGCCCGCAGGTCGTCCAGCGCCGAGAGGATGCGCCGCCGCGCCGTCTCGTGGCTCTGCTCCACCGCCCAGTCGGGAAGCTCCTCCTCCTCCTCCCGCAACAGGCGCACCACCGGCGCGACGACGCGCGTCAGCCGGGTCGCGTCGCGCCGCACCACCCCCAGCCGGCGCCCGCTCTCGTCCGGCCCCCGCTTCGGCTCGTCGGACAGGAGGTCGTCCTCGATCCGCCGAGCCTCGTCATCCAGCGCCGCGGCGCGCTGCGCCACCCCGGTCCCGAAATGCGCCAGCACCAGGTCCACCAGCGCCGCCGGGCTCTCCGGCGCATGTCCTTCGCGGGCCGCCTGCCAGGCATGGTACAGCCCGTCCACCGAGCTCCGCCGCCCGGTGACGATCCGGTCCTCCCGCATGGCGAAGCGCCAGTATGCCGCCTCCCGCGATTCCAGCCCGGCCTGGTGCGGAAAATCCGGCAGGATGCCCATCACCAGCCCGTCCTGCGACTGCAGGCGCGGCGTCTCGTCCTTGTCGCGCATCAGGGCGAGGACATCCTCCCCCCATCCCTCCGCCTGGATCGCCGGAAAGGCCGCGGACGTCACCAGGTCGTAGTGGGTCCAGCGCCAGCCGGGCATGTCCAGCACCCAGACACGGCCATGACTGCGGTCGCCCCCTTCCTGAAGCGGCGGGATCATGCGGGCCGGCGGCGCATGGCGGCGCGGCTCGGGGAATCCAGGGATGTCATGCCGCCCGCACTAAGCCCGGCACCGCCGCGCGGCGAGTGTCCGTTCCATGACACGGACCGCCACCCGCCCGCCTCCGCCGGCCCCGGCCGCGCCCCGCGATTCCCGCCATGGCCGTCCCGGCATCCGCCTTGCTAGGCTCACTCCCATGCCGGCCCATATCGCCTTCCACCTGAACGACGAGCCGCGGCACCTGCCGCCGGAGTTCTCGCCCACCACCACCCTGCTCGACTGGCTGCGCGGCCCCGCCGCGCTGACCGGCACCAAGGAAGGCTGCGCCGAAGGCGATTGCGGCGCCTGCACCGTGGTGATCGAGGAAGCCGACGGTGCCCGCAGCGCGGTCAATGCCTGCCTCCTCACCCTGGGCCAGATCCATGGCCGCCGTCTGCGCACCGTGGAGGGGCTGCGCGCCCCCGACGGCGGTGCCCATCCCGTGCAGTCCACCATGGCCGCCTGCAATGGCACGCAATGCGGCTTCTGCACCCCCGGCATCGTCATGTCCGCCTGGGCGCACCAGACCGAGGGCGGCGACCCGCACGAGGCGCTGGCCGGCAATCTCTGCCGCTGCACCGGCTACCGCCCGATCCTGGAAGCCTTCGCCCGCCTCCCCGCCGAACCCGCGGCACCCCCGCCGCCGGCCCCGCTGCCCGCCGTGCCGCTCCTGCAAAGCGGGAGCCAGAGCTTCCACCGCCCCGCCAGCCTCGCGGAGCTGGTCGCCCTCCGCGCTGCCCAGCCCGGCGCCTGGCTGCTCGCCGGCGGCACCGATCTCGGCCTGCGCATCTCCGAGCACCGCGAGGTGCCGGAGGCGGTCATCTGCACCCTCGACGTCCCCGAACTCGCCATCGCC
>NZ_BDLP01000441.1:0-3197 GCF_001950415.1 Roseomonas sp. TAS13 | reverse complement strand
TCGCGCACCGAGGCCTCGCCCCGGGCGGGGCGGGGGGGGATGCGGGCCAGGTTGGGAAAGCCCTCCTCCAGCCCCGGCGGCGCCGCGCGCCCGTCCAGGCCGTTGCCGCGGATCTGGCGCACGAAGTCGAAGGGCCCCTCACCCGGCGAGCCGACGCAGGCGCCCAGCGACAGCAGGCAGGCCAGCAGGCCCAGCGTCCGCGGCAGGCGCGGCCGATGCCGCAGCGCCAAAAGCGGCGCGGCTGCTTGCCGCCCCTGCCCGCGCAACCTAGGTTTGATCGGCTTGTGGATCATCTGCACTTCCCGCCCGGCCGGGTTCCCGCGGGGCATTCCCACCGGTCCATACCCTTCGGACCGAGGTTTGCCGCAGAACCGGCGAAGCGTGAAGCCACCGGATGCCACAGGCCGGGAGAGCACCAGGAACACGCCGATGAGCCAGAGTGACAAGACGCCCGATCCTGGTTTCCGCCTGCCGGACCCCGCCCTGGTGAGCCGGACCATGGCCGATGTCGCGGAACGCAGCCAGCGCATCGTCGCCGATTTCATCCGGCGCCAGGGCGACACCGCGGAGAAGCTGGGCGGCCGCCCCGGCGGCATGCCGCAGGTGGAGGGCGGCACGCCGCTCGATCCCTTCAACCTCGGCGGCGCCTTCATGGAGATGGCCAGCCGGCTGATGGCCAACCCGGCCCGACTGATGCAGGCCCAGATGGGCTTCTGGCAGGACTATCTCACCCTCTGGGGCAACACCGCCCGCCGCATGATGGGGGGCGAGGTCCAGCCGGTCATCTCCGAGGACAGCAAGGACAAGCGCTTCAAGGACGATGCCTGGCGCGAGAACGAGGTCTTCGACTTCATCAAGCAGTCCTACCTGCTGTCCGCGCGGTACATGCAGAACGTGGTGCGGGGCACCGAGAGCGAGCTCGACCCCAAGAACGCCCAGAAGGTCGATTTCTACACGCGGCAGTTCGTGGATGCGATGAGCCCCACGAACTTCCTGATGACCAACCCGCAGGTGCTGCGCCGCACCGCCGAGACGGGCGGCGAGAACCTGCTGAAGGGGCTGACCAACCTCCTGACCGACCTGGAGCGCGGCAAGGGCAACCTGCGCATCAGCATGACCGACCGCAGCAAGTTCGCGATCGGCGAGAACATCGCGGTGACGCCGGGCAAGGTGGTGTACCGCAACGACCTGATGGAGCTGATCCAGTACAGCCCCACCACGGAGAAGGTGCTCAAGCGGCCGCTGCTGCTGCTGCCGCCCTGGATCAACAAGTTCTACATCCTCGACCTGCGGCCGAAGAACTCCCTGATCCGCTGGGCGGTGTCGCAGGGGCATACGGTCTTCGTCTGCTCCTGGGTCAATCCGGACGAGCAGCTCGCGGAGAAGGACTTCGAGGACTACATGAAGGAGGGCCCCTATGCCGCGCTGGACGCGATCCAGCAGGCGACGGGGGAGCGAAACGTCAATGCCATCGGCTACTGCCTCGGCGGCACGCTGCTGGCGGCGACGCTCGCGCACATGGCGGCGAAGCGCGACACGCGCATCAGGAGCGCCACCTTCTTCACCACCATGACGGACTTCGAGGAAGCCGGGGAGATCAGCGTCTTCATCGACGAGGTGCAGCTCAAGGCCGTCGAGCAGAAGATGGGCGAGCGCGGCTTCCTCGCGGGCGGGGAGATGGCCAACACCTTCAACATGCTCCGCGCCAACGACCTGATCTGGAGCTTCGTGGTCCAGAACTACCTGCTGGGGCAGGAGCCCTTCCCCTTCGACCTGCTGTTCTGGAACGACGACAGCACGCGCATGCCGGCGAGGATGCACAGCTTCTACCTGCGCCGCATGTACCAGCAGAACGACCTGGTGAAGCCGGGGGGGATCACGCTGGACGGGGTGCCGATCGACCTGCGGAAGATCAAGATCCCCGTCTACCTGCTCTCCACGCGCGAGGACCATATCGCGCCCTGGAAGAGCACCTATCGCGCCACGCAGATCTATGGCGGGCCGATCCGCTTCGTGCTCGCCGCCTCGGGGCATATCGCAGGGGTGGTGAACCCGCCCGAAAGCGGCAAGTACAGCCACTGGACCAACGAGGCGCTGCCCGCCGATCCGGAGGAATGGCTGGAGGGTGCGACCGAGCTCGCCGGGTCCTGGTGGCCGGACTGGCAGCGCTGGGTCACGGGCCTCGACCACGCGCAGGTGCCCGCCCGGGAGCCGGGCGCCGGCAAGCTGCCGGCCCTGGCCGATGCGCCGGGCGAGTACGTGAAGGTGATGGCGCAGGACTGATCGCGGCGCCCGCCGCCGCCCCCTGGCCGGAGAACCCGGTTGGGGGCGGCGGTCAGAAGCCCGGTGCGGGGCGGTAGGAATCGTCCTCCAGCCCGCGCGTGCCGGTCAGCGAGGGATCGGCGGCGGGCTGCACCACCCAACCGTTCACCGAATCCAGCCGCGCCACCTCCTGCGCCAATGCGCCGAGGGCGATCTCGCTGTTCGGCAGGGGGCCCGGGTCGCGCAGCCGGGCGATCACCCGCTCCCCGCCGTTGCGGAAGCGGCGCTCGTCCTCCAGCAGCGCCTGGGCGCGCACCTCCTGCCCATCGGCCAGTTCCCGGGCGACCTGGGCCATGACCGAGGCCGCCTCCTGTCCCGTCACCTCCGGCTGGATGCCCAGGGCGTTCCGCACCTCGTCGCGGGCGGTGTAGACGACCTGCTTCACCCCCGGCGAGACCGGGTTCCAGCGCGGGTTGCTGGCGAGGTCCGTGCAGAGCCATTCCAGGATCGCCGCGGCCCGTGCCATCCGGTCCGGATGGCCGCGCAGCGCGGCGGCGCCGTTGCGGAAGGCCGCGTCGAGTTCCCGGATCGCCTGCCGCCCCTGGTCGGGGCCGGCCAGCAGGCCGGGCGGCGGCGGGATCGGCCGGCGCGGGGCGCGCAGTTCGGCGCAGGCGGCGAGCGGCAGCAGGGCCAGCAGCAGGAATCGTCGTTGCATAGGCTGTCTTCCCATCCCCGGAGCGGCTCGGCAACCGCGCTCCCCGGGAGCCCGTCTCAGGAGCCGGGACCGCTGTCCAGGTCCTTGGAGGCGCGCAGCAGGGCGAGGTTGGCCTCCGGCAGGTCGGGCAGGCGGCCGAGGCGCCGCAGCGTGTCCGGGGCGAAGACCGGCGGCGGCCTGTCTCTTGATCACATCTACGCACAGCTCCACCGTAAGGCGA
>NZ_BDLP01000440.1:0-3207 GCF_001950415.1 Roseomonas sp. TAS13 | reverse complement strand
CGGTGGAGCTGTGCGTAGATGTGATCAAGAGACAGCCACGCCGGCATCGCCGTGGCGCTGCTCGGCGTGGTGGTGATGGGCGTCTCCGCCTTCGCGCCCGCCGGCGGGCTGCTGCAGTTCGGCAGCGGCTTCACCTCCGCCGCGCGCGACGCGGGGCTGAAGATTACCGAGATCCGGATCGAGGGCGCGGAGAACATGCCCGAGCCGCGCATCCGCGCCGCGCTCGGGGTGAAGACCGGCGACCCGACGCTCGCCTTTTCCCCCGATGCCGCGCGCCAGGCGCTGGAGGCCCTGCCCTGGATCGCACAGGCCGAGGTGGAGCGCCGCCTGCCCGGCACGGTGGTGGTGCGCGTGAGCGAGCGCCGCCCCTTCGCCATCTGGCAGAACCAGGGCCGCTTCTCGGTGGTGGACCGTTCCGGCAAGGTGGTGGCGACGGACCGGCTGGACGCCTTCGGCCCGCTGCCGCTGATCGTCGGCGCCGGCGCGGAGAAATACGCCGCCGCCCTCTATGACCAGCTTCGCGAGGCCCCCGACGTGCTGGCCCGCACCCAGGCGCTGGTGCGCGTCGGCGAGCGGCGCTGGAACCTGCATCTTTCCAACGGCATGGACGTGTTGCTGCCGGAGGGCGAGGAAAAGGCCGCGATCCGCCGCCTCGCGGAACTGCAGAAGCGCAACGCCCTGCTCGACCGCCCGCTCGTCTCGGTGGATATGCGCCTGCCCGACCGGCTGGTGGTGCGCCAAGCGAACGCCCCGGCCCCGCCCGCCGAGGCCAGGCGCGGGAGCGGCAAAGGGTGAACGAACTGACGCGCATCCCGCCCCAGCTCGAACCCGTCGCCCGGCCGCGCCGCCGGCCACGCGCGCGCTCGGGCATCTATGGCGTGCTCGACATCGGCAGCACCAAGACCGCCTGCATGATCGCGCGCGTCGATGCCGACGGCCTGCCGCGCGTGCTGGGCCATGGCTGGAAGCGCGCCGGCGGCATGAAGGGCGGCAACGTCGTCGATCTCGCCGAGGCCGAGCGTGCGGTGCGCGACGCGGTGGCGGCGGCGGAGGAGATGGCCGACCACAAGCTCTCGGGCGTCATCTGCAACCTGTCCTGCGGCCAGCCGGAAAGCCGGGTGCAGAACCTGCACTGGACGATCGGCGGCCGCGCCGTCACCGAGGCCGACCTGCGCGCCCTGCTCTATGACGGCCGCCGCCGCGCCGCGGAGGAAGGGCGCGAGAGCGTGCACGCCATCCCGCTCGGCTTCACCATCGACGCGACGCCCGGCGTGGACGATCCACGCAAGATGACCTGCGACGTGCTGGGTGCGAAGCTGCATCTCGTCAGCGCCTCATCCGCCTCGCTGCGCAACCTCGGCGCCACCCTCGCCGCGCTGGACCTGGAGATCGAGGAGCTGGTTTCCGCCCCCTTCGCCGCCGCGCTGGCCGTGCTGGTGGAGGACGAGAAGGAACTCGGCGCCACGGTGGTGGACATGGGGGGCGGCTGCACCAGCCTCTCGGTGATCCAGGATCACCACCTGCTCTACACCGCGCAAGTCCCGGTCGGCGGCTGGCAGGTGACCAACGACCTGGCGCGCGGCCTCGCCACGCCGATCGCTCAGGCGGAACGCATCAAGACCCTGTATGGCGGCGTCACCGCCACCGCCGAGGACGAGAAGGAGATGCTGGTCATCCCGCAGGTGGGCGAGGACGACGACCACATCGCCCGCGTGCCGCGTGCCATGGTGATGAACATCGTGCGCCCGCGCCTGGAGGAGACACTGGAGCTGGTGCGCGACCGCATCGAGGCGGCGGGCCTCGGGCCGGAGACCGGCTCGCGCGTCGTGCTCACCGGCGGCGCCAGCCAGATCGTCGGCGTGCGCGAGCTCGCGGCGCGAATCCTCGACCGGCAGGTGCGTCTCGCGAAGCCGCATCCGGTGCGCGGGCTGCCAGAAAATATGCAAACTCCCGATTTCGCGACAACGCTCGGGCTTCTCTCATGGGGTGCGGGCGAAGGCCGCCCGACGCTCGACCTCGACATGGGCGGAATCGTGCCACGCAGCAAATTTGCGCGCTTCGTGAACTGGCTAAGGGATCGTGTCTGAGGCAAACTGCCGGCGGGGACAGTTCTTTTCCGGATTCACGTCCGGATTCATGCGTTGCCAAGGGGGGCTACGCCGATGACTCTCAACCTGACGATGCCTCGTCAGCAACACACCGATTTCTCGCCGCGGATCACCGTGGTCGGCGTCGGCGGTGCGGGCTGCAATGCCGTCAACAACATGATCGCCATGGGACTCGATGGGGTCGAGTTCCTGGTGACCAACACCGACGCGCAGGCGCTGCTGAACAGCCGTGCGGAGCGGCGCGTGCAGCTGGGTCCGCACCTGACACAGGGCCTGGGCGCAGGCGCCAAGCCCGAGATCGGCCGTGCCGCGGCGGAGGAAGCAACCGAGGATCTCGCGCGCCACCTCGAAGGCGTGCACATGGTCTTCATCACCGCCGGTATGGGCGGTGGCACCGGCACGGGCGCGGCACCGGTGATCGCACGCATGGCGCGTGAGCGCGGCGTGCTGACCGTCGGCGTGGTGACCAAGCCCTTCGACTTCGAGGGGCCCAAGCGCAAGCGCGCCGCGGATATGGGCCTCGACGAGCTGCAGCAGTATGTCGACACGCTGATCGTCATCCCGAACCAGAACCTGTTCAGGAAGGCGAACGAGCGCACCACCTTCGCCGAAGCCTTCAAGATGGCCGACGACGTCCTCTACATGGGCGTGCGCGGCGTGACCGACCTCATGGTCAACCCCGGCCTGGTGAACCTGGACTTCGCCGATATCCGCACCGTGATGGCGGAGATGGGCAAGGCCATGATGGGCACCGGCGAGGCCGAGGGCGACGACCGGGCGGTGAAGGCGGCCGAAGCCGCGATCAGCAACCCGCTGCTGGAGGACACCTCCATGCGCGGCGCCCGCGGCGTGCTGATCAACATCACCGGCGGCTGGGACATGACCCTGTTCGAGGTGGACGAGGCCGCGAACCGCATCCGCAAGGAAGTGGACGAGGAAGCCAACATCATCTTCGGCTCCTCGGTGGACGAGGAGATGAACGGCCGCCTGCGTGTTTCCGTGGTGGCGACGGGCATCGATGCCGAGGTCGAGGAAGCCCTGGCCGAGGCGCCGAAGCTGGTCGCCATCGGCGGCGGTGCGGTGCATGCGGTGGGCGGCG
>NZ_BDLP01000439.1:0-3243 GCF_001950415.1 Roseomonas sp. TAS13 | reverse complement strand
GGCCGAATCCGCCTGCGGGCTGATCTTTCTCGATCCGCCCTATGGCGCCGGGCTGCCCGGGATGGTGCTGCCGGCGCTGCGTGGCGCGGGCTGGGTGGCGCCGGGGGCGCTGTGCTGCCTGGAAACCGGCCGGGCGGAGGACATGCCGGACCTGCCGGGCTGGGAGCCGCTGGCCGAGCGGGAGCATGGGGCCGCCCGGGTCCTGGTGTTGCGCGACACGGGGGCCTGACCGCGGCGCAGCCTGAACGGGGCCGCCTGAACAGGGGTTCCAGGCGGGAGAATGCCCGGACCGGGGAATGCCCGGACCGGGAAATGCTCGGACTCGGGGATGCCACGCCGGAGGGCAGGCTGGAACGGGATCGTGAACCGGCCGGGACGGTGTGGCGGAAGGGTGCCGCCCGGGCTTCTCCTGTCTGCCGGCGGACCGCGTGAACGATTTGTCAGGGCCGGCCCATGCCCGGGTCAGGCGGGCCGGTGCAATGCTGCACTGCGCGGTCGGGCTCCGGTCCGGCTGCCGCGGAAATCGGCGGCGGTCTATTCCCGGCAGATCGTCGTTCGACCGGTCGCCCCGTGAGGGGAGGCCATTTCGAGCCGGCTGGACTTCGGTCCAGCCGGCTCTTTTTCCGTCCGGGCTCCGGTTTCTGGCTTCGCCTGGGCGCTTTGGGGTGGTCCCGCCGGCGCGCGGTGGATTCGGCGTGGCCGGGGGCCTTCACGCCCCGCGCCGGCCGCGCGAGGATAGGGCCAATGGCCCTGGGCACCGGACCAGGGCCGCACGAGTCCCGCACAGAGGCCGCCCCACGGGCACCGTCCAGGAGATTTCTGCGCATGAGCATTCCGTCCAAGCCCGTCCTGCTGACGGGCGCGTCCGGCAACCTGGGGCGCATGCTGGCGCGGGAACTGGGGGCCAAGGGCTGGACCCTGCGGCTGACCGACCTGACGCCCTTCCCCGACCCGCTGCCGGAGAAGGCGAGTTTCACCCGCATGGACCTGGCCGACGGCGTCGCGCTGCTGAAGCTGGCGGAGGGCTGCGGCGCCATCCTGCATTTCGGCGGCGCCAGCACCGACCTGCCCTTCGAGACGGTGATCGGGCCGAACCTGCGCGGCGTCTATCACGTCTATGAGGCGGCGCGGCGCGAGAAGGCGCGGGTGGTCTTCGCCTCCTCCAACCACTCCATCGGCTTCCACGAGCGGCCGGCGGAGGGCGAGGCGAAGCTGGACGCGGACTGCGCCTTCCGGCCCGACAGCTTCTACGGGCTGAGCAAATGCTACGGCGAGCTGATGGGGCGGCTGTACTGGGACAAGCACGGCGTGGAGAACGTCAATGTCCGCATCGGCTCCTCCTTCGACGAGCCGGTGGATGCGCGCATGCTCTCCACCTGGCTGAGCTATGGCGACCTCGCGCGGATGATGGAGCGCGCCGTGCTGGCCGAGCGCACGGGGCATTGCGTGATCTGGGGCGCCTCTGACAACCCGGCGAGCTTCTGGGGCGAGGATCACCGCGACCGCATCGGCTGGAAGCCCGAGGACAGCGCCGAGCCCTTCCGCGACCGGGTGGGCGGCAAGAAGGCCGATCCGGTCTCCGAACGCTACCAGGGCGGCGGCTATACCACCGCGGGCTACAGCCGCGAGGCGCCGAGCCCGCGCGACCCCTTCGCCCTCGGCTGAGCCGCGCCCCCGTGATCCGTCTCGAAGCGGGCGGCTGGCAGGCGGCGCTGCTGCCGGAGCAGGGGGCCTGCTTCGCCAGCCTGCGCTGCGATGGCCGCGACGTGCTGGCGCCGGTGCCCGTCGGCGCCGCGGCGGTGGGCAGCCAGGCCGGCGCCTTCCTGATGCTGCCCTGGTGCAACCGCCTGGGCGATGGGCTGCTGCGCTGGAACGGCGGCGAACATCACTTCCCGGTCAACGACCTGCGCGGGCACAACGCCATCCACGGGCTGGGGCGGGACCGGCCCTGGATGCTGCTGCGGCGCGATGCCGCCAGTCTGCGACTGGAACAGCGGATGGAGGAGGCTGACCAGCCCTACCGCTACCATGCGGTGCTGGATGTCGCGCTGACGGAGGCCGGGCTGCGGCTGTGGCTTGCCATCACCAACACCTCCGGGGCGGTGATGCCCTTCGGCACGGGCTGGCATCCCTGGTTCGCGCGGCGCCCGGGAACGCGGGTGGCGTTCCGGGCGCGGCATCTGGTTCGCACCGATGCGCGGGGCCTGCCGGTGGCCACGGAGGAAACGGCGGGCATCTCGGGCGGCGAGGAGAGCTGGCTGGGGCAGGACCGGCACTATGCCGGCTGGGACGGGGCGCTGGAATTCGATCTCGGCGAAACGCGGCTGCGGCTGGCGGGCGAGGGGCGCTGGGCGGGCAACCTGCAGCTCTATGCCCCCAGCGCGCCGCAGGTCCTGTGCCTGGAGCCGGTGAGCCATGCCACCGACCTGCCCAACCGCGCCTTCCTCATCCCCTATGGCGACATGGACTGGCTGCCGCCCGGGAGCACGATGGAAGGGGGCGTTGCCCTGACCCTGCGCTGAGGCGGCGGTCTTTGCCGGGGAAGGAAGGGGAGGCATGGTGCCGCCCGGCCCCCGGCAACCGGGATTCCCTCCCCGGCGTTCCGGCAGAATCCGGGGGCAGGAGAAGGGGAAGCCCATGAGCGATCACGCGAGCGATCACGCGCAGGATGCCGACGACATCCGCCGCGAGTTCGGCGATCTGGTGAACATGACCGCCGAGGAGATGCGCCGCTGGCTCGACACGCCGGAAAGCTGGGAAGTCGGCTGGCATGACGAGGGCGAGGCGGAATCCGTCGGCCATCATTCGGGCCGGTGGATCCTGGAGATGCTGGAACGCGGCGGCGGGGCCGCGCCGGACGAGGACGAGCTGGCGCAGATGCGGCGGGTCGTCGGCTATGTCCGACGGCATCTCGCCCAGGGGCCGGCGGAGGATATCGAGCACAGCCGCTGGCGCTTCAGCCTGATGAACTGGGGGCATGACCCGGTGAAGACGGGACGGGGTTCCGGCGAGCCGGGCGTGGCGCCGTCGGAGGCGGAACCGGAGGCCGCTTCCCCGGAGGAGGATTCTCCGGAAGCGGTTCCGGAAAGCCCCGCGGAAGCGCGGGGCGAGGGCGGCGAGGCGGAGCGGCTGGAGAAGCCCAGGCCCCGCAGGCGCGCCGCCCGCAAGCCGGCGCCGGAACCCGCCCCGGAGGATGGATCGGAAGACGATCCGGCCGCCCCGCGGCCGGAAGCCCCCGCCGCA
>NZ_BDLP01000438.1:0-3254 GCF_001950415.1 Roseomonas sp. TAS13 | reverse complement strand
GACTTGTGATCAAGAGACAGCCCGCACCAGCAGGCGCGGCTCGGCCAGGCCCTGGCGGAGGCGGAGGCGGCGCGGCTCTGGGTGGGCGAGGCGGCGCGGATGGCCGAGGGGCCGGAGGCCGGGGCTTCCGGCGACGGGGAGGCGGCGGCGCGGGTCGTGGCCTATGTGGACCTGGCGCGCGGCGCGGTGGAACGGGCGGGGCTGGCGGCGATGGAACTGGCACAGCGCTCCATCGGACTCGGGGCTTTCCTGCGCCCGGCGCCGGTCGAGCGGATCGCGCGGGACCTCGCCACCTATCTGCGGCAGCCGGGACCGGACCGCGCCCTGACATCGGCGGCGCAGCATGCCCTGGCGGCGGCGGCCCCGGTGGGCGATCTTTGGGGCCGGTGAGCCGGGGCCCCGCCGGGCCGGATGCTCCCGGGACATGAAGGCGGACACGATCGCATGAAGGCCACCGAGTTTCTCCGCGCCGCCGAAGCCTGGCCGCTGGAAGGGCTGGAGGCGCTGTTGCCGGAGGCCGGGCCGGTGCTGCTGCTTTCACCGCATCCGGACGACGAATCCCTCGGCTGCGGCGGGCTGCTGGCGCAGCTCGCGGCGCGCGGGCGGGAGGTGCGGGTGGTGCTGGTTTCGGACGGGGCGGCGTCGCATGATTCGCGGCTCTATCCGCCCCGGCAGCTGGCGGCGCTGCGGCAGGAGGAGATGGCGGCGGCGCTGGCCGCGCTCGGCCTGGGGCCGGAGCGGCTGGTGACGCTGGGCCTGCCCGACGGGGCGGTGCCGCAGGAAGGGCCGGGCTTCGAGGCGGCGGCGACCGCCATCGGCGGGTTGGCGCTGCGCGACGGCGCCACCACGATCCTCGCCCCCTGGGAGGAGGACCCGCATGGCGACCACCTCGCCACCTGGCGGATGGCGCGGCATGTCGCGGGGGACCTGGGATTGCGACTGCTGGCCTATCCGGTCTGGGGCTGGCGGCACCTCTATCCGGGGATGCTGGCGCCGGTGGAGCCGGTAGAGCTCGCCGCCGTGCCGCGCGGCGTCCGGCTGGACATCGCGGCGGAGCTGCCCGCCAAGCGCGCGGCGGTGGCGGCGCATCGCAGCCAGACCACCGGGCTGATCGCGGATGACCCGGGTGGCTTCGTGCTTTCGCCGGCGGCACTCGACGTGCTGCTGCGCCCCTGGGAACTCTATCTGGACCTGACGCCATGAGCCGCAGCGACCGCAGCCTGCCGACCAGCTATTTCGACGATCTCTATGCCGGGAACCCGGACCCCTGGGGCTTCGAGAGCAAGCCCTATGAGCGCGAGAAATACGCCGCCACCCTGGCCGCCCTGCCGCGCCCGCATTACGCGGCGGCGCTGGAGATCGGCTGTTCCATCGGCGTGCTGACGGAGCAGCTGGCGAAGCGCTGCGACCGGCTGGTGGCGCTGGACGCGGCCGAGGCTCCGCTGGCACGGGCGCGGCAGCGGCTGGCGGGGCAGGCGCATGTGGAGATCCTGCACGGGCGCGTGCCGGAGGAATGGCCGGAAGGGCACTTCGACCTGATCCTGTTTTCCGAGGTCCTGTACTTCTTCGATGAAGAGGACCTGAAGCGCGTCTGTACGCAGGTCACGCGTTCCCTGCGCCCCGGCGGCGACGTGGTGCTGGTGCATTGGCTGCCGGAGACCGATTTCCCCCTGTCCGGCGACGAGGCCACGGAGCGCTTCATCGCCGGCACGGCCGATGTGCTGAAGCCCCTGGTGGCGAGCCGGAGCGAGTTCTACCGGATGGACACGCTGCGCCGCATCGATTGAATCGCGGCCGCCGGGATTCGCTGGAAGAGGACTGGAATGCCATGACGGATGGAAGTCGCCGGATCGGTGACCGGGAGGTGGCGCTCCTGCTCGACGGCATCTTCGAACCGCCACCGGGGGTGGTGGTGCATCCCGACGGAGTGGAGGCGCGAGACCGCGCCCTGGGGCCGCTGTCCGGCGATGCCATCAGGATCGACGTGAACGCCTTCCTGCTGCGCGGGCCTGACGGCATCACCCTGGTCGATGCGGGGACGGGCCATGCCTGGGGTCCGGCACTCGGCCATGCCCGCACGGCGCTGGAGCGGCACGGGATCGCGCCTGGACAGGTGGACCGCGTGTTGCTGACCCATATCCATGGCGACCATGCGCTGGGCCTGCTCGATGGGGAGGAACCCTGGCTGCCGCGGGCGGAGATCCTGGTGCCGGAGCGGGACCTGGGCTTCTTCACCGATGCCGTATCCCGCGAAGCGACACCGCCGGAGCGGCGCAGCGGCTTCGACATCGCGGAGAAGCTGGTGCGGGCCTATGCCGGGCGGCTGCGCGGCGTCCCCGCCGGGGAGGTCCTGCCGGGGATCGAGCTGCTGCCGCTGCCGGGGCATACGCCGGGCCATGTCGGCTATCTGCTGCGCGGCGAGGGGGAGGGCGGCAGCCTGCTGCTCTGGGGCGACCTGCTGCACCTCGCCGGGCCGCAATCGGCCGACCCGGCGCTGAGCCTGACCTATGACCTCGACCCCGCCGAGGCGCGCCGCAGCCGCAAGGCGGGACTGGAGCGCGCGGCCGCCGCGGGCTGGCTGGTCACGGGCGGGCATGTCACCGGCTTCAGCCGGGTGCGGGCGGAAGGCATGGGCTTCCGGATGGTGGCCGGCTGATCCCCGGGGCTGATCCTGGGGTTTGGCCCCGGGATCTGATCCTGGGATCTGGCCCTGGGACGGCTTCGATGTTCCGTCCTAGTTCCCCTGGGCCTCGCGGATAGCGCGGCGCAGCTTGGCGACGCCGGTGCGCGGATAGCCTTTCCGGCACAGGGTCAGCCCCTCGTCCCCCAGCTGCTTGGCCGGCGTGGTCAGGGCGCCCGGCAGGGCGGCGAGGCGGCTCGCCAGCTCCTGGCAGTATTCCGGACGGTCCGGCCGCACATGCCAGAGGTCCCGCGCCCCCTTCTCCACGGCCAGCCCGACGGTCTGAAGGGAGGTGGACTGGAGACAGAAAAGGGGCCCGGCAAGAAGCAGGACCGGCGCGATGGCCTTGTGTCGCATGGCCCCTTATCGGGCACGGGACACTGTGCCGCCGTGTTCGCGCCGTGAAAGCTGCGTTAGCCGCTCGCCTGGCCCTCCGGCTGCTCGGGGTCCATCGGCAGGCGCAGCGTCACGCTCAGGCCGGGCAGGGGACGCCCGGGGCGCGTGTCGGCGAGGATGATCTCGCCGCCATGCAGCGCGGTCACGGCGCGGACCAGCGACAGGCCGAGGCCCGAGC
>NZ_BDLP01000437.1:0-3280 GCF_001950415.1 Roseomonas sp. TAS13 | reverse complement strand
GCAGCGCGTCGAGCGCCGCCAGGGCCGCCGACGGCGGGGGCGGCCCGTCCTCCTCCGGCGCGGCGGCGAGGTGCGCGGCCACCTGGGTCTCGACCGCGTCCAGCCCCTGCTGCGCCACCGCCTGGGCCCGGGCATCCAGCGGCATCCGGCCCTCGCCCAGCCGGGAGAAGAGCGTTTCCAGCCGGTGCGCCAGCTCCTCCACCGCGGGCAGGTCCACCGCCCGGGCGGCGCCCTTCAGGCTGTGCGCGCGGCGGAAGATGTCGCGCAGGTCCAGCGGCCGCCCGGCCTCCGCCGCCGCCAGGGCGGCGCGGATGGCATCCAGGTGTTCCCGGTGCTCCACCGCGAAGGCGGCCAGCAGTTCCTGGCGGAAGTCGGACATGCGCGCGCGGCCTCTTCGCTTGCCGGTGCCGCGCTCAGAGCCGGTAGCGGTCGGCCAGCGTGACGAGCTGCTGCGCCAGCTGGCTGAGATTGCTGGCCGCCGTGTCGAGCTGCCGCGTGCTGGCCGCCGTCTGCTGGCTCGCCTGCCGGATGTTGCCCAGCGCGCCCATCACCTGCTCGATGCCGAGCTGCTGCTGGTTGGTGCTGGCGACGATCTGCTGGAAGGTCTGCACGCTCTCCTGGATGCTGCCGGTGATCTCGCGGATCGTGGCATGGGTGGTGTCGGTGCGCGCCTTGCCGGCGGAGACGCGCTTCACCGCCTCCTCCGTCAGCATCACCGAGGCGCTGATGCCGCGCTGGATGTCGCCCAGGATGGAGCGCACCTGCGAGGTCGCCTCCTTGGCCTGGTCGGCCAGGGTCTTCATCTCGGCGGCCACCACGGCGAAGGAGCGGCCCTGCTCGCCCGCCGCAGCCGCCTCGATGGCGGCGTTCAGCGCCAGCAGGTGCGAGCGTTCGGAGATGTCGTTCACCGTGGCGATGATCTCGCCGATCGCCTGGGTCTTCTCGCTCAGCGACACGATGTTCGTGGCCACGGCCTCCGCCTGCTCGCGGATCGAGTCCATGGCCAGCATCGTGTCGTCCACGGCGCGCAGCCCGGCGCTGCTGTTGCGCGCCGCCGCCTGGGCGGAGGCGATCACCTCCTGCGCCCGCTTGCCGATCTGCGTGCCGGTATGGGTGATCTCGTCGGCCGTGGCCGCGGTCTCCTGCACCGCCGCGAGCTGCTCCTCGACGCCTGCCGCCTGCTCCTGCGTGGAGGCGCGGATCTCGGCGGCGGCGGCGTTGAGGTTCTCGGTCACCTCCCGGCTCTGCCGCGTCAGTTGCCGCAGGCCCTCCACCATCCCGTTCAGCGTGGCGCCGAGCTGGCCGATCTCGTCCTTGCCCGTGGCGGCCGCGGCGCCCGACAGGTCGCCCCGGCCGACGCGGGTGACGAATTCCATGAAGGCGGAGAGCGGCGCGCTGATGGTCCGGCGCACCAGCACCGCCAGGATCACCCCGACCAGCAGGGCGAAGCCCAGCACCGCCAGCACGGAGAGGCGGCTTTCCTCATAGGTCCTGGCCACCACGGACTGCCCGGCCGCCAGGGCCTCGTCCAGCTCCGCATCGGCCTGTTGCAAAGCGGTGTCGAGATCGTGCGACAGCGCCAGGATCGGCGCCGAGGCCGCGGTCACGCCCTCCAGGTCGTTGGCGCGGATCGCCGCGAACTGCTTTTCCGTCAGGCCCCGCATCTGGCCCAGGATGCCGGCGCCGCGATCCAGGGACTGGTTCAGCCGTTGCCAGGAGCGCCGGCGGTCGTCGGAGACCGAGCTGTCGGTGAAGCGGCGGGCGCGGTCGCGGGCATCGCGGATCGCGACCTCCGAACGGCCATGGGCCTCGTTCCAGATCCGCTGGGAATCATCGTCGGGCACCGGCCGGTCCAGCCGGCGCAGCAGGAAGCGCGCCACCGCGGTGTTGCGCGCCTCCTGCACGGTCAGGCTTTCGGTGCGCACCGAATCGAGCTGGCGCATCATGGCGAGGTCGCGGGTGACGATGGTGTCCGTCGTGTCGCGCACGAGGCTGAGCTGGCTCAGCCCGTACCAGCCAAGCCCGGCCAGCATCAGGATCAGGACGACGAAGCCGAAGAGGATACGATTGGCGATCGACACGCGGATTCAGGCTCCCGCAGCGGAGGTGGCGGACAGGAAGGGTTGCAGCAGGCGGTCGGGATCGAGCAGGCCGAGCACTCTTTCCCGGGGGCCGAGCGGCCCGGCCGGGACCAGCCCGCGCCCGGCGACGGCGCCGCCTTGGTCACCGGGCCCACCGGACGGCGCGGCCAGGGGCTGTGGCGTGACCACGCCCAGCGCGCGGTCCACGCGCAGGGCCACCCGGCCCGGCCCGCCGCGCAGCAGCAGCAGGTGGCCCGCCGGGGCGTCGGCCGCCCCCTGGCCGGCAGGGGGCGGAGCGGGAGGCAGGCCGAGCATCGCCGCCAGGTCCAGCACCGCATAGGGCTGCCCGGCGCGGGCGAAGAGGCCCAGCAGCGGCGGCGGCATCACGGGCAGGCCCGCCAGGACCGTGGCCGGCTGCACGGCGAGCAGCCGCTCCAGCGGCAGGCCATAGCATTCCCGGCCGAGCGCGCAGGCCAGCATGGGGGGCAACACGGGCGCCAGGGCCGCGCCGGTTTCCCCAGCCCGGCCCTGGCGCGCAGCCAGCCGGGCCGCGCGCTCCTCCAGCAGGCGCGCGGCGCGTGCCTCGCTCAGCCCGCCTACCGCCGGAAGCGCCAGGGGCGTTTTCGTGGGGGCGGAGCCCCCCGGGCCGATTACCGGGGCGGAGCCCCCCGGGCCGATTACCGGGGCGGAGCCCCCCGGGCCGATCGCCGGGGCGGAGCCCCGTTCGGGGATTCCGTTGGTCATGGGGCCGGCATCAGGACAGGGACAGGCCGAGTTGCAGCCGGGCCAGGGCATGCAGGTTGGCAGCGGTCATCCCGTCCCCCTCCTCGACAGGCGTTTCCCCCGGCAGGGTGCGGGCGATCCGGGCGGCGGTCGCGATGGCGCGCCGCCCCTCCTGCCGCCGGCCGAGATCCAGCAGCAGCAGGCCGAGCTGGTAGTGCGCGGCCAGGAAGTTCCTGTCCAGATAGAGGGCGCGCCGCAGCGCCGCTTCCGCTTCCGCGGCCTGGCCCAGGGCGCGGGCCAGCAGGCCGTCGTAGAAGTGCATCGCCGCCTGCATCGGGTCCTCACGGATGGCCTCCGCGCAGGCGGCGCGCGCCGCCGCCGACTCGCCGCGGTTGGCCAGGCGGCGAATCCGCTCCAGCGCCGGAGTCTCCGTCCCGACCTCCGGCCCGGCCGGGATGGGCAGCCCGGGTTCCGGC
>NZ_BDLP01000436.1:0-3302 GCF_001950415.1 Roseomonas sp. TAS13 | reverse complement strand
GCCCATCCGGCTGTGCTTCCCCATGCCGGCCAGCCGGGGGCAGCGGGCGGCCCGCCACCCAGGCATCGGCGATGGCGCAGGCCTCGTTCATCCCGGCGGCGATGGCCTGCCGCCCGCCCTCGATATCGTCCCGCGACACGAGGACCGCCGGAAGCACCACCACCACCCCGCGCCCGAAGGGCAGGGGCAGCATCATCCGGTCCCAGGAGCGCAGCATGTGGCGCCGTGTCGTGGCGGCCGCGCAGGGGATGACCGCGGCCCGCGCCGTGGCGCCGAGCTGCGCCACGCCCGGCGCCGCCTCCCGCCTCGGGCCGCGCGGGCCGTCGGGGGTGATGGCCGCGAGGTCGCCGCGCGCCAGCAGGCGCAGGATGCTCATCATCCCCGAGGCCCCGCCGCGCGAGGTGGAGCCGTGGACGGTGTCGAGCTGGAAACGGGCGATGATGTCGCCGATGAAGCGGCCATCCCTGTGGCGGGAGACCAGCACATGGGTCCGGCGCGGGCGCAGCACCGGGAAATGCTGCCGCGCCAGGCGCCACAGCATCGGCATCATCGGCAGGCGCTCGTGCCAGAAGGAGACCATCAGCGGCCGGCCCGTGGCCACGGCCTCCGCCATGTCGTCCCGGCCCAGGAAGGTCCAGCGCGTGGTCGCGTAGACGAAGGCCAGATACAGGCCGATCAGGCGCGCCGCCGCCGTGAGCGTCGCAGGATGCCGCAGCAGGCGCTTGAACATTGTTGCGCGGGGCTAGCATGTCCGGCGGTTCCGGTCACGCGGCCGTCAGATGAGGCTGGCATGCGCCGGTGGTCCGGGCGTCGCGCCGTCCCCCGGGGGGGGGAGCCCCATGCTCAGCCCGGAGCAGCCCTGAGGATGGGGTGCGTTGAACTCCCTTCCGGTGCGTGGGAAAGGTCGGGGAAACGGCTCCGACGTTCGAGGAAGACGCAAGTCCATGCCTGCCTATCGTTCCCGCACCACCACCCATGGCCGCAACATGGCCGGCGCCCGCGGCCTTTGGCGCGCCACCGGCATGAAGGACGGCGATTTCGGCAAGCCGATCATCGCCGTGGTCAACTCCTTCACCCAGTTCGTCCCGGGCCATGTCCACCTGAAGGACCTCGGACAGCTGGTGGCGCGGGAGATCGAGCGCGCGGGCGGCGTGGCCAAGGAGTTCAACACCATCGCGGTGGATGACGGCATCGCCATGGGGCATGACGGGATGCTCTATTCGCTGCCGTCGCGCGAGCTGATCGCCGACAGCGTGGAATACATGGTCAACGCGCACTGCGCCGATGCCATGGTCTGCATCTCCAACTGCGACAAGATCACGCCGGGCATGCTGATGGCCGCGCTGCGGCTGAACATCCCCGTGGTCTTCGTCTCCGGCGGGCCGATGGAGGCGGGCAAGGTCGTCGCCCACGGCGTGACAAAGAAGTACGACCTGATCGATGCCATGGTGGCCGCCGCCGACGACCGCGTCTCGGACGAGGAGGTGAAGGTCATCGAGCGTTCCGCCTGCCCGACCTGCGGCTCCTGCTCCGGCATGTTCACGGCCAATTCGATGAACTGCCTGACCGAGGCGCTGGGCCTGGCGCTGCCGGGCAACGGCTCGACGCTGGCGACCCATGCCGACCGCCGCCGTCTCTTTGTCGAGGCGGGGCACCTGATCGTCGATCTCGCCCGCCGCCACTACGAGCAGGACGACGCGTCCGTGCTGCCGCGCAACGTCGCCTCCTTCGCCGCCTTCGAGAACGCGATGACGCTGGACATCGCCATGGGCGGCTCGACCAACACCGTGCTGCACCTGCTGGCCGCCGCGAACGAGGGCGAGGTGCCCTTCACCATGGCCGATATCGACCGGCTGTCCCGCCGCGTGCCGGTGCTGTGCAAGGTCGCGCCCGCCGTGTCGCAGGTGCATATGGAGGACGTGCACCGCGCCGGCGGCATCATGGCCATCCTGGGCGAGCTGGACCGCGCCGGTCTGGTGGACACCAGCACCGGCAACGTGGCCGAGGGCACGCTGGGCAAGGCGCTGGCACGCTGGGACGTGCGGACCACCGAGAGCGCGGCGGTGAAGGAGTTCTACCGCGCCGCGCCGGGCGGCATCCCGACCCAGGTGGCCTTCAGCCAGGAATCCCGCTTCGACGAGCTGGACCTGGACCGCGGGAAGGGCGTCATCCGCGACCTGGAGCATGCCTATTCCCGCGACGGCGGGCTGGCCGTGCTGTTCGGCAACCTGGCCCTGGACGGCTGCATCGTGAAGACCGCCGGGGTGGACGAGAGCATCCTGAAGTTCTCCGGCCCCGCCCATGTCTTCGAGAGCCAGGACGCCGCCGTGGAAGGCATCCTCGGCAACAAGGTGAAGCCGGGCGAGGTGGTGCTGATCCGCTACGAGGGGCCGCGCGGCGGGCCGGGGATGCAGGAGATGCTGTACCCGACCAGCTACCTGAAGTCGAAGGGGCTCGGGAAAGCCTGCGCCCTGGTGACGGACGGGCGCTTCTCCGGCGGTTCCTCGGGGCTTTCCATCGGCCATGTCTCGCCCGAGGCGGCCGAGGGCGGGCTGATCGGCCTGGTGGAGCAGGGCGACCGGATCGAGATCGACATCCCCAACCGCCGCATCCACCTCGCCGTCGATGAGGCGGAGCTGGAGCGCCGCCGCGCCGCCCGCGAGGCGATCGGCTGGAAGCCCGCCGCGCCGCGCGCACGCAAGGTCAGCGCCGCGCTCCGGGCCTATGCCATGCTGGCGACCAGCGCCGCCAAGGGCGCGGTGCGGCAGGTCCCGCAGGAGTAATGCCAGGGTGATGCCGGCGGGGGCGGCCACGCCCCTGCCGATCCCGGGATACAGAAAAGGCCGGGTCCCGTCAGGACCCGGCCTTCTTTGTCATGCCCCGAGCGGGGCCGGCGGGATCAGGCCGCCTGCTGGATCGCGGAGAGCAGCCAGTCCTGGCCCGGCTGGCGGGTGAAGGTCCAGATTTCCGTCACGGTCTGGCGGGCCTGCGGGTCGCCCTCCACCACCGCGCCGCTGCTGTCGCGGGTCACGTCGATCAGGCTGAAGCGCATCGCGACCGTGGCGAATTCCTGGCCGTTCTCGCCCCAGGCCTCGGCGAGGTCACCGGATTCCAGCCGGACGTCACGGGTCTCGTTGCGCCAGCCGCGCGCCTTCAGGTCCTGCAGGTCGTTGGTGAAGTAGCGCAGCATCTCCGGCGTGGAGAGGCGGGCCAGGGCCTCGGCGTCACCACGCGACCAGGCGGCGTTCACCGCCTGCAGGTTGCGCTCGAAGGCGGCGAAATCGGCTTGGCCGACCTGCACC
>NZ_BDLP01000435.1:0-3312 GCF_001950415.1 Roseomonas sp. TAS13 | reverse complement strand
TACACCTCTCTATGCTGACGTCGGGACTTGTGATCAAGGGACAGCTCGCGGCCCAGGATGCGGATCCGGCCGATCTCCCCACGCGTGACATGGCCACGCCGGCACAGGAAGGGCAGCAGCCAGCGGGGATCGGCATTCTCGTTGCGCCCGACGCTGGCGCGGAACCAGACGCCCTCCGGCCCGCCCTGGCGCTCCGGCCGCTCCCGCGGGGTGCGGTCATTGGTGTCCGACAGCTCCTCCGGCGCCGGCAGCGGGCCGCGCAGGGTGCGGATCAGGGCGGCGGCGACCGCCTCGGGCGCGTTCTTCTCCAGCAGGCCGCGGGCCAGCGCCAGATCGTCCTCCGCCGCCTCCTCGGCGACCAGCTCGCCGGCCTGGACGGACAGGCGCTCGTTGTCCTTGGCGCGGATCGTCTCGGCGGAAGGCGGTGGCCCCCAGCTCGCCTGCACCCGGGCGGCGGCCAGCAGCCGCTCCCCGGTGCGGCGGTTATAGGGCACCAGCAGCACGCTGATGCCCTTCCGCCCGGCCCGGCCGGTGCGGCCGGAACGGTGGGTCAGGGTCTCGGGGTCGCGCGGCAGCTCGGCATGGATCACCAGCCCCAGATCCGGCAGGTCGATGCCGCGCGCCGCCACGTCGGTGGCGACGCAGACCCGCGCCCGCCCGTCGCGCAGCGACTGCAGCGCACGGGTGCGCTCGGACTGCGACAGCTCGCCGGACAGCGCCACGGTGGAGAAGCCGCGCTCGGTCAGGTTGCCGTGCAGCCGGGCCACCATGGCGCGGGTGGCGCAGAACACCATGGCGAGGCGTGGGTCCTCGAAGCGCAGGATGTTCACCACCGCCCGCTCGATCTCGTGCGGGGCGATGGTGATGGCGCGGTGCTCGATGTCGCCATGCCCGGCGCCGTCGCTCTTCACCTCGATGCGCTGCGCGTCCTTCTGGTAGGAACGCGCCAGCGTGGCGATCTCGTGCGGCACGGTAGCCGAGAAGAGCAGCGTCCGGTGCGGGTCCGGCAGCGTGTCGAGGATGGCCTCCAGCTCCTCGCGGAAGCCGAGGTCCAGCATCTCGTCCGCCTCGTCCATCACCACGACCTGCAGCGTGTCCGGCCGCAGGTTGCCGCGGTCCAGGTGGTCGCGCAGGCGGCCCGGCGTGCCGACCACCACATGGGCACCGCGCGACAGGTCACGCCGCTCGGCCACCGGGTCCATGCCACCGACGCAGGACACGACCCGGCCCCCGGCGCTGCCATAGAGCCAGGCCAGCTCGGTCTTGACCTGCAGTGCCAGCTCGCGCGTCGGCGCGATCACCAGGGCGAGCGGCGTGCCGGCGGGGGGAAGGCGCTCGGCCGTGCCGAGAAGGTTGCTGGCCATGGCCAAGCCATAGGCCACGGTCTTGCCGGAGCCGGTCTGGGCGGAAACCAGCAGGTCGCGCCCCGCCGTGTCGGCGGCGAGGACGGCGGCCTGCACCGGCGTCGGCTCGGCATAGCCGCGCTCGGCCAGGGCCAGGAGAAGGGGTGCGGGAAGATCGTCAGGAAAGGGCATGTCGTGCTTTGCTGAACGCGGCGCGCCGGACGGCGATGCGATCGGGGTCGAATTTTCGCCAGGGCCGACAGGACCACCGCAGGGCACCGCGCCCGGAGGCGCTGAGCAGAACGGCAGGGCGGAAGCACCGTCCACGGGTTGGCCGGATGCATACGGCCCGGCCACGCCGGAGGCTGCCCCGCCTTTCAGGCTCCGGCCAGGCGTCGGAACGCGCGCGGAAGGGGATCAGGAGCGCGGCAACTACCGAATTGCCCCCCGCAAGTCCAGAGAATTTGAGACATGCCCGCCCCGACGGCGCAGCCAAGGCAGGATCGTCCTGTTTGCACAACCTCGGATTGTATTTCATGATATCTTGATCTGGACTCGGGAAAGTTCCGGGCAAGACCGACCAGCAGTGCGATGCCCCCACGATCCATCGATCACCACCTTCCGCCAGAGCCCGGCCAGACACCCCTGGAAGGGCTGATCCGCCTCGACCAGCTCCGGGCCGTCCGGCGCAGCGTGCTCATCTCGCTTCCCGTCACGGTGCTGCTCAGCCTCTCCAACCTGGCGATGGCGAACTACGGCGGCCACGGAGAGGCTGGCTTCGCCTGGTTCTGGGCCAGCATCGCGGTCAACCTGCTGCGCAGCCTGCTTTGCGGCTTCCCGCCCCGCGCGGTGCTGCTGGAGGGGCGCGAATCCCCCGCCGTCCGCCGCTGGTTCCACGCCATGTGCCTGCTGGCCTGGTGCTCGGGCATGATCTGGGCGGCCGTGCCCGTGCTCTGCGACGGCTTCACGACATCCCAGGCGCCCTTCTTCCTCGTGGTGGTCTGCGGCATCACCGCCGGCGCCGTGGTGCACGGCACCGCCTATGCCCGCGTGCCGATCTGCTTCATCACCCCGGCCCTCTTCTCGGTGATCACCTGCCTTGTCTGGGCCGGCAGCTTCGAGCAGCGGATGCTGGCCGCCACGGTCGCCCTCTACACGATGGCACTGGTCCGCAGCGCCTGGGAGGGCGAGCGCGCCTTTCTCCAGGCCAGCCGCAGCAAGCAGGAGGCCCGGGCCCTGGCCACCTCCCTGCACGAGGCCCATCGCCAGACCCTCGACATCGCCGAGGACCTGCGCCACCGCGCCACGCACGACATGCTGACCCAGGTGCTGAACCGCGCCGGCTTCATGCAGGTCCTGGACGACAGCCTGGCCAGCGCCGCCGGCAGGACCGGCGCTCCCCCCGGCGCTCCCCCCGGCGCCACCCCCGACCCGGCCGGCGCGCCGGCGCGGATGGAGGAAGGGCCGCACTGCCTGATGCTGCTCGACCTCGACGGCTTCAAGTCGGTCAACGACCTTTTCGGCCACAAGGCGGGCGACCTCCTGCTCGTCGAGGTGGCGCAGCGCCTGCGGCAGGCCCTGCCCCGGGGCTATGTGCTCGGCCGGCTCGGCGGCGACGAGTTCGCCGTGCTCGGCCGGCTCTGCCCCGCCAGCCTGGCGCCGGAGCGTGAGGCGGCGGAGCTGGCGACGCGGCTCACGGCGGCGGTGGCGATCCCCTTCACGGTCTGCGAGGCCGGGCGGGTCGGGGTGAGCATCGGCGTCTTCTGCGACCAGTCCTCCGGCATCTCCGCCAGCAGCGGGGAGATGCTCTCCTGCGCCGACGCCGCCCTCTATGCCGCCAAGCGCAGCGGGCGGAACCGCTTCTGCCTGTTCGACGACACCCTCCGGCACCAGCGGGAGGTGACGCGCGACATCGAGCGCGACCTGCCCCGCGCCCTGGCCCTGTCTCTTGATCACATCTACGCACAGC
>NZ_BDLP01000434.1:0-3315 GCF_001950415.1 Roseomonas sp. TAS13 | reverse complement strand
GCCGATCAACCCCTCGGTCTGGCGCAGCGCCAGGCGGAACACCGCCCGCAGCGTCAGCGCCGTCGTGATCGCCAGTGCCGAGTACCGCGCCTGCCCACCCCGCGTGGTCCGGGGCTCCGCCTGCCACGCCGTGATGGCCGCCTCGGTGAACCACACTGTCAGGCTGCCCCGGTCCCGCAGCGCCGCGTCGTAGGTCGACCAGTTCGTCGCCCGGTAGCGCGGCCTCGGGATGCGGTGCCGGCGGTCAGCATTGGCCTTGAAGGGCAAGCGGAATCGCTCCTGGCGCTGGGGGCGGCCAATCCTACCGCAGTCCCTTCTCGCCGCCGATCCATGCACCACACTCGCCCTGATGGGCAACGACATGATGCGGTGCCCGGGAACTCATGAGGGTTTGCCGAAGCACAGGATTGGGGTGACCAGGGGAGTGACAGAGCGGGCGATCTCCCGCAGGTCCTTGCGGCCGTCTGCCTTGGCGCTCCTGCTGACGATGCCATTCTCCAGCAGCATCGACTGCACCAGCGTCGCACGGATGCCGTAGTTCATGTTCTGCGGTGCGACGCCGGTCAGCTCCGTGACCTTGTCCGTTCTCATAGTGGACACGGCGATGCCGATCACGAGCCCAGATTCGTCGAGCAGGGGGCCACCGCTATTGCCTGGCTGGATGGCGGCACTGACCTGAAATTTCGCCGGGTCGTCTCCGATACCGGACAACGCGGTGACGATGCCCTCGGAGATGTTCAGGTTTGTCGAGAACATACCGTAATAGGGATAGCCGAAGGAGCGCACGCTCTCGCCGTGGTCGATGTTGCCGTCGCTGCGGAAAGACAACTCACTGTCGAACGTCCTGGCCGCGCGCAGCACGGCGATGTCTCGTCTGCTGTCGGCGGCGATGACCGTGACTGCCTCGCCAGTCTGGAGCGCCAAGCGACGGCAGGCATGCACCACATGCTCGTTAGTGACCAAGATGCCGTCACGGCGAACCACGAAACCGGTTCCCGAGCCTGATGGGTTGGTGTCATCGGTTGGAGGTCTTGACGTCACCGGAGCGATCTGCGGCGATGCCGCGGGGGGCATGGCTGGAGGCGGGGGTGGTTTGGAACCCGCGCCGGCACGCGCGAGGACGATGCGAAGATTCGGCCTATCCTCGGAATTCCCGAGTACGCCGTGTCCGGTGGGGTCGAAGGTGGCGCTCGTCTCGGCGATGAGGCGGCCAAGGTCATTCCGGCTAGCGGCTACCGAGAGGGAGAAACCGCTCCACCGTCCATCGCCCATGTTGTCGAAGCGTGTGTAGGTCGTCCAGCGACCGCCCCGGTCCACGGAGAGGACCTGGCGATGTGGCTTATCGAGCCGGTAGCTCACCGTGACGGCTGTCTCCTTGCGCCACTCGGCAAGAAGTACATCAAGGATGCCCCGCACATCCGCGACGTCGCCACTGATTCTGGCCACCGTCATCTGGACGTCCTGTCCAACATAGTGAGTGACACCCTCCTTCGGGTCTGCCCTCACCACGACATGCTTGGCCGGGTATCCGATACGCGCGTTGGTCACCGGATCGTTGTGGAAGGTCCAGTTCACGGCATCGCGGCCCTGAAGCATTTCCACGAACAGGCCGGCAATATCCGTCTCGGTGAGCAGGGGGACCAGCGGCAGGCCTTTCCCCCTGCGCCAGTTGTTCAGGGCTGTCTGGGTCATCGGTCCCCAGCCGCCGTCGAGCAGGCCATAGTACTGACCGGACCAGATCAGCCCGTCCTGCAGGATCTGTCGCTCTGTTTTGGTGAGATCCTTGGGGTCGTAGACCCGCGATCCGAAATCGTCGGTGCCGGTGGGAACCGGGGCAGCCTGGGCTCTCACAGTCAGCGGTGCGGCGATTGCCAAGGCGGCAAGGAAGGTCAGGAGAGTGGGGCGCATGAGGGAGCCTTGCCTGCGGAAAGCAGGGATAACCGGGGGCCGAACACGGATGGGAGCGTGTCGCATGTCATGACGCAGGGGCGCGAGGCACAAATAACCGCGTGGTCCGGACCAGATGGCAAAGCCAGCCGTGGGCCGATGCAACAAAGCCGCCTCGCGGCATTCTACTCACCATGCCGAACAACACGAGTAGGACTCACATTGCCATGCTTCTTCGCTGGGAATGATATCGCTTTGATTAACATACCAACCGGCAAGTAGCCTCACCCGATTGGACGATCCCGCGGTCTTGTGCGCTCGCTTTCCGTATGCAGAGCCAGTCAGTCATCACGAATCTCCCGGTTCCAGAATTCCAAGCCCTGCACCGCCGTTGGGCAATCGAAGGTCTCAAGTTGCATAGGCCCTGAAGCTCTCCCTGCGCCCCGGTGCGCTACTGGCTGCCACCGTTGCCGCTGCCACCGTTGCCGCTGCATCCGGATGTCCGGCGCCTCAGCCGTCCGGCTGGCTGGACGGGCAACGCAACGCCCACACCTCCCATCATCGCCCGGTGGGGGAAGGCGCCGCGTGGAGAGGGGGCGCGTCAGTCCGTCAGCAGGCGTTGCGAGCCTGCACTGTCCGGTCCCTCACCCGGCAGCAGGGTGACGGGCCGCTTCAGGACCAGGTAGCCGCTGCGTTCCAGGTGCCGCATCAGCCAGGCCGCCATGAAGTCGGGATTGTCACGGCATTCGGGGGCCAGGGGGCGGCCGCGCTCGTCGCGCTGCAGGGCGTAGCGCAGCGACCGGGCGAGGTCGTCGGGCTTGGTCGGGGCCAGGGTATCGTTCATGGGGGCAGGCTAGACCAAACGAGAACGATTCGTGAACACAGAAGATGCCGGGCACCGCCTGAGCCGGCATTGCGCCCGGCCACATGCGCGAGGGCTGGGCGGCGGACACAGCACGGCAGAGGAGTGCGGCCAACGAGTCCCGGAGCCGCGGAGCCTGCACCCAGGGCGCAGAACACTGTGCGGTATGCTAACGATGGCGGATGTCTTTACGATTCCATCAGTCGTTTAGCCTCTTTCCAGGCGTCCGGCTTCACGTCAGTGGACGGGGACTAAGCGTCACGGTCGGCGTGCCCGGCGCGAGCGTGAACTTCGGCCCAGGAGGCCAGACGCTGAATCTCGGCATCCCGGGGACGGGCATTTCCTATCGGCAGCGCCTCTCGGCGCCGCCCCATGGGCTAGGCAGTGGGAAGCAGGGGCAGGTAGAGCCGAGGATCGAACCACTGCCCTGCTCCGGTCCCGGGTTGCTGCCTGGCGAGATCCGGAGTGCCCACGTCGCCCAGTTGACCAGCCCGGACCTGGAGGGGCTCAAGAGGCTCCTCAACGAGGCGGCGTCGAGGCGCCGGAAGCTCTCCGCCCAGCTGACC
>NZ_BDLP01000433.1:0-3349 GCF_001950415.1 Roseomonas sp. TAS13 | reverse complement strand
CCGCGCCAAGCCCGCACCCTCCAGGTGATCCATGAAACGCGCCCCTCGCAGCCGTCAACGCCATGATTTATATGCGAAATATCACGATTACGACAGCGAAATCAGCGACTTACTTGGAGAATGTGGGTTCCCAGTCGTTCACGGCGCTGCTGGTCAGATGGCACTCGCCCCGGTGCCGTGCCCAGGCGGCCTCGCACTCCCGTTCCCGTCGCAGCCGTTCGGCCGCGGAAACGGCGTGGGGATCGGCCGTATCAGGAAGGAGGTCGGAAAGGTTTCGCATCGCTCTGGCGGTGGCAGGGACGGGGTTGGGCCGAGCATGGCACACCCGGCATCCCCTTCACATGGTGTTGTGCAGCCTCTTCCGCCACCCGGTTCCCCGACGCGCCACGGCCTCCGGGCATCCTTCCGTCCCATGACAGAAGAACATGCCCCGGAAGCCGCCCGCCAGCCCCGTCAGCCGGCCCCGCCCTCCTTCGCCTCCTCCTCGCTCGTCTCCTCGCTGTTCTCGTCGCTCTTCGGCAGCCCCATCACCGGCCGCTCCGTCAGCCCGCGCAGGGCCCGCAGCGTCTGCCGCAGCGCGATGGAGTCCCCATCCTCCGGCTCCAGCGCGAAGAGCAGCGCCGAGCGCCCGGTCACCAGGTACTCCTGCCCGGAATCGAAGCTCTCGATCTCCACGCCCTCCGGCAGGTTCGTGTCCATCAGGCAGTGCCAGGTCGTCCCGCCCACCACCTGGGGCAGGGTGAAGCCCACCACGTCATGATGCGCGTTGGCCACCAGCAGCGCCGTGATGTCCATCGCCGGCCGGTGCAGCCCCGTGGCCCGCGCCCGCCCGTCCAGCAGCATCCCCAGGCACCTGGCGCTGGCATCCTCCCACTCGTGGTCCTCCATGGGCTTGCCGGTCGGGGAGATCCAGGCGACGTCCTTGACGTCGAGCTCCTCGTTCACCCGCCCGGTGAGGAACCGGCCGCGACGCAGGATCGGCAGCGACTTGCGCAGGGTGAGCAGCTTGCGGGTGAAGTTGATCAGGGCCTCGCCGTCCTCGCCGATCCCCTCCCAGTTCACCCAGTTCAGCTCGTTGTCCTGGCAGTAGGTGTTGTTGTTCCCCTCCTGCGTCCGGCCCAGCTCGTCGCCCGCCAGGATCATCGGCGTCCCCTGGCTCAGCAGCAGCGTCGCCAGGAAGTTCCGCTTCTGCCGCTCGCGCAGCCTGTTGATCTCCGCGTCGTCGGTCGGCCCCTCGGCGCCGCAGTTCCAGCTCTTGTTGTCGGAATGCCCGTCGCGCCCGTCCTCGCCATTCGCCTCGTTGTGCTTCTCGTTGTAAGAAACGAGGTCGTGCAGGCAGAAGCCGTCATGCGCGGTGACGAAGTTCACCGAGGACCACGGCCGCCGCCCGCGCTTGTTGAAGGCATCGCCCGAGGCCGTCAGCCGCGTGGCCATGTCCGGCAGCTTGCCCTCGTCGCCCTTCCAGTACTCGCGCACCGTGTCGCGGAACTTGTCGTTCCACTCCGCCCAGCCCGGCGGGAAGCCGCCCACCTGGTATCCGCCCGGCCCGATGTCCCAGGGCTCGGCGATCAGCTTGACCGAGGACAGGATCGGGTCCTGCCGGCAGGAATCCAGGAAGCCGCCGCCCTCGTCGAAGCCATAGGGCTCGCGCCCCAGGATCGTGGCGAGGTCGAAGCGGAACCCGTCCACATGCATCTCCTGCACCCAGTAGCGCAGGCTGTCCGTCACCATCTGCAGAACGCGCGGGTGCGACAGGTTCACCGTGTTCCCGGTGCCTGTCTCGTTGACGTAGTAGCGCCGGTCATTGTCGATCAGCCGGTAGTACGACGCGTTGTCGATCCCCTTGAACGACAGCGTCGGACCCTTCTCGTTGCCCTCGGCCGTGTGGTTGTACACCACGTCGAGAATGACCTCGAGCCCGGCATCGTGCAGCCGCGCCACCATCTCCTTGAACTCGGAAAGCGACCCGCTCGCGGAATAGCGCAGCTCCGGCGCGAAGAAGCCGATGGTGTTGTAGCCCCAGTAGTTCGTCAGCCCCTTGTCGGTCAGGTGCTGGTCCTGCACGAAGGAATGCACCGGCAGCAGCTCCACCGAGGTCACGCCGAGCGACTTGATGTAGTCGACGATCTCCGGCTGCCCCATTCCCGCATAGGTGCCGCGCAGCTCCTCCGGAAGCGCCGGGTGCAGCTTCGTGAAGCCCTTCACATGCGTCTCGTAGAAGATCGTGTCCGCCCAGGGGATGTTGGGCCGGCGGTCATGCCCCCAGGTGAAGGCCGGGTCCACCACCCGGCTCTTGGGCATGAAGGGCGCGCTGTCGCGCTCGTCGAAGCTCAGGTCGTCGCCGCTCTCCATCTGATAGCCGAAATGCGACGGGTCCCACTTCAGCGCACCCACCAGCCCCTTCGCATAGGGGTCGAGCAGCAGCTTGTTGGGGTTGAAGCGGTGCCCGTTCTCGGGCTCGTAAGGCCCGTGCACGCGATACCCGTACACCGTTCCCGGCCGCGCATCCGGCAGGTAGCAGTGGAACACCTCGTCGGTGTATTCCGGCATCACGATCCGCTCCAGCTCCCGCTCGCCCTTGGCGTCGAAGAGGCAGAGCTCGACCTTGGTCGCATGGGCGGAAAACAGCGCGAAATTCACCCCCAGCCCATCCCATGTCGCCCCGAGCGGGAAGGGACGGCCCTCCCGGAGCCGCATTGCGCGTTGAATCGCGGCCGCCGCGAATTTCGCGTGGCCAGAAGCGGGCGGAACGTCGGACATGCTTGGGGCAGACCTGCTCTCGGGGACAAGGAAGCAGCCGGGTTGCCGGCAGCCCATCCAGAACCCCCGTCCGGCCCGGGAAGTTTCAGACTGTCCCCCGCCGCCCGCCCTCTGTGACACCGCAACATCAGCCCCGCCCGTGGCGCCTCACGCCCGGCGCTTCGCTGTCCTCGGAGGTGCGATCCCGCCCCGGTGCGGTGGGATTGACCGCCCGATGTGCCTGACTAAAGTCAGACAACATGACGCTCGACCCGATCAGCCGCTTCCGCCGCTTCAGCCGTGCCGTGACCCGGGAGGTCGGGGCCCTGGACACCTCCTTCCTCGGCCGGGGCCGCCCGCTCGGCGCCGCGCGCGTGCTCAACGCCATCGGCCATGGCCGCACGGACGTGGCCGCGATCCGCGACTATCTGGGCCTCGATTCCGGGCTGATGAGCCGCCTGCTCCGGAGCCTGGAGGAGGAGGGCCTGGTCGTCACCGAGACCCATCCCGCCGACGCCCGCCGCCGCGTCGCCCGGCTGACCGGAACGGGCGAGCGGGAATTCGCGGCCTATGAGGCTGTCTCTTGATCACAAGTCTCGACGTCAGCATA
>NZ_BDLP01000432.1:0-3354 GCF_001950415.1 Roseomonas sp. TAS13 | reverse complement strand
CAAGAGACAGGCTGCGCTCCGCCACCCAGCCGCAGCGCAGCGGGTTCATGGCGTGGAGGGGCGCCATGGGGCCGCGCGGGTCCCACCAGCGATCCGCCAGCGCATCGAATTTCGCGATTTCCTCCGCCCTCGCCGTGCCGGACATGCGATTCTCCCAAGGGTGTCGTCGTGCGGACGAGGTTGCAGCCACCCGCAGCGCCCGGTATCTGTCCCGACCTTTCGCGGCGCGCAACCGCCGCCGCTCCTTAGCAGAACCGGAAAACCCCCGGCGCCATGGCCCGTATCGTGATGAAGTTCGGCGGCACCTCCGTCGCCGACCTGGACCGTATCCGCAATGTCGCCCGCCGCGTGAAGCGCGAGGTGGAGGCTGGCAACGAGGTCGCCGTGGTGGTCTCCGCCATGTCGGGCGTGACCAACCAGCTGGTGAAGTACTGCACCGACCTGTCGCCGCTGCACGATGCGCGGGAATACGACGTGGTCGTGGCGACCGGCGAGCAGGTGACCACCGGCCTCACCGCCATCGCCCTGCAGGCGGAGGGCGTCGATGCGCGCTCCTGGCAGGGCTGGCAGGTGCCGGTCCGCACCGACGGCGCGCATGGCAAGGCGCGGGTCGAGGAGATCGACGGCTCGGCGCTGATCGAGCGCATGAAGGCCGGGCAGGTGCCGGTGATCGCGGGCTTCCAGGGCATCGGCCCGCGGGAGCGCATCACCACGCTGGGCCGCGGCGGTTCCGACCTTTCGGCGGTGGCCGTGGCGGCGGCGGTGAAGGCCGACCGCTGCGACATCTACACCGATGTGGACGGCATCTACACCACCGACCCCCGGATCGTGCCGCGCGCCCGCAAGCTGGAGCGCGTGAGCTTCGAGGAGATGCTGGAGCTGGCCTCGGTGGGGGCCAAGGTGTTGCAGACCCGCTCGGTCGAGCTGGCGATGAAGCAGAAGGTTCGGGTGCAGGTCCTGTCCTCCTTCGAGGACAAGCCGGGCTCCCTGGTGGTGGACGAGGACGAGATCGTGGAACAGCCCGTTGTGACCGGCGTCGCCTATTCGCGCGACGAGGCGAAGATCACCCTGCGCCGCCTGCCGGACAAGCCCGGCATCGCGGCCCATGTCTTCGGCCCGCTTTCGGCGGCCAATGTGAACGTGGACATGATCGTCCAGAACCTGGGCGCCGACGGCACCACGGACATGACCTTCACGGTGGGCAAGACCGACCTGCCGCGTGCCCGGGAGACGCTGGAGAACGCCCGGTCCTCGATCGGCTTCGACGCCATTCTGACCGATCCGGAGGTCGCCAAGATCTCCATCGTGGGCATCGGCATGCGCTCCCATGCCGGGGTCGCGGCCACGATGTTCAACACGCTGGCCGAAAAGGGCATCAACATCCAGGTCATCTCCACCTCGGAGATCAAGACCTCGGTGCTCATCGGCGTGGAATACACCGAACTGGCGGTGCGCGCCCTGCACACGGCCTATGGCCTCGACGCGCCGGCCGGGAAGGCTTCCGCCTGATGCTCGCCCCGTCCCCCGCCGTTCCGCCGGCCACCGAGGGCCCCGATCCTGCCGCCCTCGCCGAACTCGACCGGCTGATGGCGCGCGGGGCGGGCTTCCTGGGCTCCCACTGGGCGATCCTGGGCGGCGCCATGTCCTGGGTCAGCGAGCGGCACCTGGTGGCGGCGCTGAGCGAGGCCGGGGCCTTCGGCGTGCTGGCCTGCGGCGCCATGGAGCCGCCGCGCCTGGCCGAGGAGATCGCCGCGACCCAGGCGCTGACGGACAAGCCCTTCGGCGTGAACCTGATCACCATGCATCCCCGGCTGGAGGATCTGGTGCAGGTCTGCCTGGACGCGAAGGTGGGCCATATCGTCTTCGCCGGCGGCATCCCCCCCGGTCCCGCGATCCGCAAGGCCAAGGATGCCGGCGCCCGGGTGATCTGCTTTGCCCCCGCCCTGGCCCTGGCGAAGAAGCTGGTCCGTTCTGGCGCGGATGCGCTGGTGATCGAGGGCTCCGAGGCCGGCGGGCATATCGGCCCGGTCAGCCTGAACGTCCTGGCGCAGGAGATCCTGCCCCATGTCCGCGACGTGCCGGTCTTCGTGGCCGGCGGCATCGGGCGGGGCGAGGCGATCCTGTCCTATCTGGAGATGGGCGCCGCCGGGGCGCAGATCGGCACCCGCTTCGTCTGTGCCAGCGAATGCGTCGCGCACCCGAACTTCAAGCGCGCCTTCATCCGCGGCGCGGCGCGCGACGCGCTGCCGACCGTGCAGCTTGACGAGAGCTTTCCCGTGATCCCCGTCCGCGCCCTGCAGAACGCGGGCACGAAGCGGTTCCTGGAGCACCAGGCGGAGGTGATCCGCCGCTTCCGGGCCGGGGAGCTGACGAAGGAGGCCGCGCAGCTCGACATCGAGCATTTCTGGGCCGGGGCGCTGCGCCGGGCGGTGGTCGATGGCGACGTGGAGAACGGCTCCCTGATGGCCGGCCAGTCGGTCGGCATGGTCCTGCGCGAGGAGCCGGTGACGGCCATCCTGGCCGAGATCGTGGCACAGGCGGCCGCCGCGATCGCGGCGCGCGGCCTGCCCGCCCGCGAAACCCCGGGGGGGATGGGGGGGTTTGCTCCGCCGCAAGCTGCGGGATAGGGTCGTTTCTTGCCCGATGACATGACGCCGATGGCCAGAACAGTGGAATCGACCGCCCTCGATACCTCCGGGGTGGGAGCAGAGCTTCGTGACGCCCGCCTGGCGATCGGCGCGTCGATCGAGGACATGTCCGAGCACCTCCGCATCAGCCGCCGCTACCTGTCGGCGCTGGAGGAAGGGCGGACCCGGGACCTGCCGGGGCCGACCTATGCACTCGGCTTCGTGCGCTCCTATGCCCAGTCCCTGGGCCTGGACGCGGAGGAGCTGACCCGGCGCTTCCGCGACGGGGCCGGGGCGGCGGCGAAGCAGCGCACCGACCTCGTCTTCCCCGAACCTGTGCCCAAGCGCGGCGTGCCGGCCGGGGCGGTGATCCTGATCGGCGCCGTGCTGGCGATCGGCAGCTACGTGGCCTGGTGGCAGTGGAGCGGCTCCGGCGACCGGAGCCTGGACCGTGTCGAGGCGCCGCCGCGCCGGTTGGAGGAGGCCGCCGGAACGGCGCCCCGCCCCGCCGCGCCCGTGCTGCCGCCGACCCTGGGACAGGTGGTGCCCGCCTCGCCGCCCTCCACGGCGGGCGGCCATACGCCGGTCCCGAATCCGGCGCCCGGTTCCACGGCCGGTCCGGCCCCGGGAACGGCCGCCTCCGTGGCGCCGCCGCCTGCCCGGCCCGCCGCTCCGACGCCCGGTAGCCCGCCCGGTGCCCTTCCCCTGTCTCTTGATCACAAGTCTC
>NZ_BDLP01000431.1:0-3359 GCF_001950415.1 Roseomonas sp. TAS13 | reverse complement strand
GCCGCCGCGCCGGGCAGGCGCCCCCCCTCCAGCCACGGCTTCCCCAGCCCTTCCCACAGCGCCGGCCGGGCCGCCTGGATCTCTCCGGGCGGCAGGGCGAGGCGCGCCGGCACGGCGAGGGTCATGTCATGCAGCGTCACCACCCCCGGCACCCGCCGCAGCGCGCGCAGCACGAAGGCATGGCCGGGATTGTTGCCGAGCTGGTGCAGCGCCCTCGCCCCCGGGGGAATGGCAGCCCCGGCGGCCTCCTCCGATTCGCGGATGTCGCAGTCATAGGCGCCGGAAAGCGCGTCAGTCAGGGCCCGGGCGTAATCGGCGATCCCGTTCCGGATCGGCGGCATCGGGGAAAAGACGTGCAGCCTGCGTCGCAGAAGCCTGATCTCCGGCCTGAAGGGAGGGCACTCTCGCCCAATGGTTGATGATTGATTAACCTCTCAGGATGATTGCGTCATGTCCATCTGGGCCCATCCCGTTCAGGTAGCAGGGCGCCATGCCGGAGCAGGAGAGGAACACGGTTTGACGGATGCTGGGCCGAGGCCTCCCGCCTTCGAGCATGCGGGACTGGAGACAGGCCTCCTGCGCCTGCGCTGCGTGACGCCGGGCCGGCTGGAGGCGCCCCTGATCGCCTGGCTGGGCGGCATGGAGGCCGGCCGCGCCGAACTGCCGGAAGGCTCCGTCGGGTTCCAGCCCGGCGACCCGCTCACGCTCCGTATCGGCCGCCTGCCCTGCGCCGCACCCGGCGAGATGCTGCGCTTCGCTTGCCCCGGCGGCGGCGGGGACCTGGTGCCGCCCCTCGCCCTGGCGGACGGGCGCGTGGCCTGGGCGCTGCTCGGCCCAGGCGAGCCGACGGTGGAGGCTCTGGAGGCCCGCCAGGGCGTGCTGCACGGCCGGCTGGTGAACGCGGTGAACGGGCTCTTCGCCCCGCCCCTCTCCGCGCGGGTGAACGGCGCCCTGCCGCGCGCCATCGTGGCGGAACCGCCCCCTCCCCGGCCCGACGGCGCCTCGGTGATCCGCTTCGCCCTGTCGCTGCGGCCAGAGGAGATCGGCGAGGCGGGGCTGAGCGTGGAGATCCGCGCGGAAGGGGTGGAGGCACCCCTCGCCCGCTGGGCCCTCGCGCCGGTCGTGTTGCAGGAGGCCGAGACCCTGGCCGGGCTCGCGGCAAGGCTACGCCGCCTGGAACAGGCCAGCACTCTGCGGGATGCACGGCTGCGCCTGGACCTCGACCACGGCTTCGCCACGCGCGACGCCCGCTTCGAGGCTTTCGTGGAGCATGTGGTCGGACTGATCGCCGGCGGCGGCCCGGAAGGCGGCCGGATCGCCGCGCCCGATGACAGGATCGAAGGCCTGCTCACCCCCCTGCGTGCCCTGCTCGACGAGGCCACGCCGCCCCCGGCCGTGCTGCCGGCGGAACGGCGCCTCGGCCCCGGCGACGGCGCCTTCACCCTGGGCTGGCACCCGCCGGAGGAAGCCTTCCGCTGGATGGGACCGAGCGGCATGGTCGAGAATCCGGACCCCTGGCGCCCGGTGCGCGCGGTGCGGCTGCGGGTCGCGCAGGTCTATGGCAGCGACCGGCCGCGCCTGCTGGCCAGCCTCGATGCCCGCCACGCACCGCTGCGCCTGCAACCGGTGGAGGGTGGGACGGAGGTGCTGATCGTGCCCGAGGAGGCGCTGGCCTTCGACGTGCTGCGCCTCGACAGCCTCACCCATGGCAGCCCGGCGCGCGAGGGCCGGGGCGACGACACGCGGGAACTCTCGCTCGCCGTGGCGGAGGTGGTCTTCGTCTATGCCGGGGATGGCGGCGGGCCGTGACCCGCCGCCCCGGGGCTGATGGAGCCTGACGGCTCAGCCCGCGAAGGGATCGCTCATCAGGATGATGTCGTCGCGCTCCGGGCTGGTGGAGAGCATCGTCACCGGCGCCTCGACCAGTTCCTCGATGCGGCGGACATATTTCACCGCCGTCGCCGGCAGCTCGGCCCAGGAGCGCGCGCCCTTGGTGCTCTCGCTCCAGCCTTCCATGGTCTCGTAGACCGGCTCGACCTTGGCCTGGGCGGCGGCGGAGGCCGGCAGGCGCTTCACCACCTCCCCATCCAGCCGGTAGCCGGTGCAGACCTTGATCTCCTTGAGCCCGTCCAGCACGTCCAGCTTGGTCAGCACCAAACCCTGCACGCCGCCGACCTTCACCGCCTGCCGAACCAGCGTGGCGTCGAACCAGCCGCAGCGGCGCGGACGCCCGGTGACGGTGCCGAACTCGCGGCCCCGCTCGCCCAGGCGCTTGCCGATCTCGTCATGCAGCTCCGTCGGAAACGGCCCGGAGCCGACGCGGGTGGTGTAGGCCTTGGCGATGCCCAGGACCATGCCGACCGCGTGCGGCCCGACGCCCGCCCCCGCCGCGGCATTGCCCGCCACGGTGTTGGAGGAGGTGACGAAGGGATAGGTGCCGTGGTCCACGTCCAGCATCACCGCCTGCGCGCCCTCGAACAGCACGCGCTTGTTCTCGGTGCGGGCGGCGTCCAGGCGCTCCCAGGCCGGCTCGGCGAAGGGCAGCAGCTTCGGCGCCAGCGCCAGCAGGTCCTTGAGCAGGTCCTCCTTGCGGAACTCCTCGGCGCCCAGGCCGCGCAGCAGCGTGTTGTGGTGCAGCAGCAGCTCGTCCAGCTTGGCCGAGAGGATCGCCTCGTCCGCCAGGTCGCAGAGGCGGATGGCGCGGCGCGCCACCTTGTCCTCATAGGCCGGTCCGATGCCGCGGCCCGTGGTGCCGATCTTGTTCTCGCCCCGCGCCGCCTCGCGCGCCTTGTCCAGCGCCGGGTGCAGCGGCAGGATCAGCGGCACGTTCTCGGCGATGCGCAGGTTGTGCGGGCCGACCTCCAGCCCCTGCTTGCCGACCTTCTCGATCTCGCTCAGCAGCGCCACCGGGTCCAGCACCACGCCATTGCCGATGATGCCCAGCTTGCCGCGCACCACGCCGGAGGGCAGCAGGCTCAGCTTGTAGGTCTGGTTGCCCACCACCAGCGTGTGGCCCGCATTGTGGCCACCCTGGAAGCGGACGACGATATCGGCGCGGCTGGCCAGCCAGTCCACGACCTTGCCCTTGCCCTCGTCGCCCCACTGGGCGCCGATCACGGCGACATTGGCCATGTTCAGTCCTTTCCGGAAACCGGCGCGGCGGCGCCGTCGAATGGCACGGCCTCCCGGCCATGCAGGATATGGGAACAACGCAGGCGACGCGGATCGTCGTCCCGCGACAGCGCCTGCACGGTGACGAAGCCCCGCGCCCGCAGCGCGGCCCCGGCGGCGGGATCGGCGCCCGCCGGCAGGAAGCTGTCTCTTGATCACATCTACGCACAGCTCCACCGTAAGGCGAA
>NZ_BDLP01000430.1:0-3372 GCF_001950415.1 Roseomonas sp. TAS13 | reverse complement strand
GCCAGCAGGCGGCGGACATCGGAGGCAGGGACGTGGCCTTCCACGACGTAGCCGCCGACCGTGGCCGTGTGGCAGGACTGGAGCTTGTCCGGCACGCCGTTGACCGCCTTCACCGCCTGCAGGTCCGCGACCTCATGGACGGTCGCCTCGAAGCCCGCCGCGCGCATGTGCCTGACCCATCCCTCGCAGCAGCCGCAGCTCGGGTCTTTCCACACTTGGAGTGCTGGGCCCTGGGCCCGAACTACGCTGACGGGCAGCGCCGCAGCAGCCAGCCCGAAACCAAGGAGGGAGCGCCGGGCGGCGCCGCCCCTGAACCCCTTGCTCATGACATCGCGCCCTGGAAGCTGCTGATTGTGCTCTTGCCGTTCGCCTGTCGCAGGCTCCCGTCCTGACCGGCGTCATGGCCGCCGGCGGCGCAGTGGTCGCCTTCGGCAATCTCGTCGAGGATCGGGCACTCCGGCCGGTCGTCACCGTGGCAAGCGTCAGCCATACGCTCCAACGCCTCGCACATCCGGGTCATCTCGGCGACTTTGGCGCGCATTTCGGCCGCATGCTCGGTGGCAATGCGCTTCACGTCGGCGCTCGCACGATCCTCGTCCTGCCAGAGGCCAATGAGCCGCTTTATGCTGTCCAGCGGCAGGCCGAGGTCCCGCGCCCTCCGAACGAAGCGGAGGGTACCAATGTCCTGCTCCGAGTACACGCGGTAGCCCGCCTCAGTCCGCCCCGCCGCGGGAAGGAGGCCCACGCTCTCGTAGTACCTCAGCATCTTCGCGGAGACGCCGGACGCCTTCGCGGCCTGTCCGATGTTCATGGGGACCTCCTTTTCAAGGCACCGCAGTCTTGGTCGCAGCCAAGGTGGAGATTCCCACAGTGGGAAGGTCAAGGCTCCCCCAGAGCTTCCCCATCTGGCAACTAATGGTCCTTGACCTTCCCATCATGGGAAACACCACCTTCCCGGTCACCTGAGCAACGAGGGCCCGCCACGCGGCCCAAACCGGGGCGGCAAGCATGAGCAGTCACCACACCAGTCACGGGCATTCGCACCAGCACGGGCCGGGCTGCGGCCACGACCATCATCACGGTCCCGGCCCGGCCGCTGACGCCGGGCTCGTCACAGATCCGGTCTGCGGGATGAAGGTCGATCCGGCCACCTCGAAGCACCGCTTGGAGCATGCCGGGACGACATTTCACTTCTGCTCAGCTGGGTGCCGGACGAAGTTCCAGGCTGACCCCGACAAATATCTGAAGCCGAAGGAGGCCGCCGCGGCCCCGCCTCCAGCTCCACGGAAGGGCACCATCTACACCTGCCCGATGCACCCCGAGATCCGGCAGGAGGGGCCCGGGAACTGCCCCATCTGCGGTATGGCGTTGGAGCCGCTGGACGTCACCGCTGAGGCCGCCCCCAACCACGAGCTGGCCGACATGACCCGCCGGTTCTGGATCGGGCTGGCCCTCACACTCCCCGTGGTGGTGCTGGAGATGGGGGCTCACATCCCTGGCCTCGGGCTCCATCACCTGGTGCCGCCCAGGATCTCAGTCTGGATCCAATTCCTGTTGGGGACCCCCGTCGTGCTTTGGGCCGGCTGGCCGTTCTTCATGCGCGGTTGGCAGTCGGTCGTGAACCGCAGCCTCAACATGTTCACGCTGATCGCCCTCGGGACCGGCGCCGCATACCTCTACAGCTTGGTGGCGACCTTCGCCCCCGGTGTCTTTCCGGAAGGCTTCCGGGGCATGGACGGCACGGTGGCCGTCTACTTCGAGGCAGCTGCTGTCATCACCGTGCTCGTCCTTCTCGGGCAGGTGCTAGAGCTGCGCGCCCGGGAGCAGACCGGCGGTGCCATCCGCGCCCTACTCAACATGGCGCCGAAGACCGCGCGGCGCCTCAAGGAGAATGGAGAGGATGAGGAGGTTCCCCTGGCGGACGTCCAGGCTGGCGACCGGCTGCGGGTGCGTCCGGGAGAGAGCGTGCCGGTGGACGGCGAGGTGCTGGAGGGGAGCGGCGCCGTGGACGAGTCCATGGTTACCGGCGAGTCCCTGCCGGTGGAGAAGGGGCCGGGTGCCAAGCTCATCGGCGGCACGGTGAACGGCACCGGCTCGCTGGTCATGCGGGCGGACAAGGTGGGATCCGACACCATGCTCTCGCGCATCGTGGCCATGGTCGCCGAGGCGCAGCGCAGCCGGGCGCCCATCCAGCGAATGGCCGACCAGGTGTCCGGCTACTTCGTCCCGGCGGTCATCGCCGTCGCGGTCCTGGCCTTCATCGCCTGGGCCGTCTGGGGCCCGTCACCGGCACTCTCCTACGGGCTGATCGCAGCCGTCTCAGTGTTGATCATCGCCTGTCCCTGCGCGCTCGGCCTGGCTACGCCCATGAGCATCATGGTGGGTGTTGGCAAGGGAGCCGGTGCGGGTGTGCTCATCAAGTCAGCTGAGGCGCTCGAGCGCATGGAGAAGGTCGACACCCTTGTCGTGGACAAGACCGGCACGCTGACTGAGGGCAAGCCCAAGGTCGTGGCCGTGGTCCCGGCACTGGGTCTGACCGAGGCCGAGGTGCTGCCCTTGGCGGCCAGCCTGGAGAGGTCGAGCGAGCACCCGCTGGCGGCGGCCATCGTGGCCGCGGCCCGGGAGCGCGGGGTCGAAATGTGGGAACCCGCCGAGTTCGACTCTGTGACCGGCAAGGGGGTCACCGGCACTGTCGGCGGACGGCGGGTGGCCCTGGGGAATGCCCGCCTAATGCAGGATCTCGGCGTGGACCTGGGCGGGCTGGCCACCACGGCGGACGAGCTCCGGCGCGAGGGAGGGACGGCGCTTTTCCTTGCGATAGACGGCAGGCCCGGTGGCGTTATCTCCGTAGCGGACCCAGTCAAGGCGACTACGCCATCCGCCCTGGAGAGCCTGCGCGCCGCGGGCGTCCACATCGTCATGCTGACCGGCGACAATCAAACGACGGCCGGTGCCGTTGCCCGGAAGCTCGGCATTGGCGAGTTCCAGGGCGACGTCCTCCCCGAGGACAAGCACCGCATCGTTCGCGATCTCAGGGCGCGATGTCATGAGCAAGGGGTTCAGGGGCGGCGCCGCCCGGCGCTCCCTCCTTGGTTTCGGGCTGGCTGCTGCGGCGCTGCCCGTCAGCGTAGTTCGGGCCCAGGGCCCAGCACTCCAAGTGTGGAAAGACCCGAGCTGCGGCTGCTGCGAGGGATGGGTCAGGCACATGCGCGCGGCGGGCTTCGAGGCGACCGTCCATGAGGTCGCGGACCTGCAGGCGGTGAAGGCGGTCAACGGCGTGCCGGACAAGCTCCAGTCCTGCCACACGGCCACGGTCGGCGGCTACGTCGTGGAAGGCCACGTCCCTGCCTCCGATGTCCGCCGCCTGCTGGC
>NZ_BDLP01000429.1:0-3377 GCF_001950415.1 Roseomonas sp. TAS13 | reverse complement strand
GCCACGGGCTTGGGCATGTAGTCCACGGCGCCGGCCCGCAGCGCCGCCATGGCCATCGCGGCGCCGCGCTGCGTCAGCGAGGAGGCGACGATGACGCTCGGCCGCGGCTCGCAGCGCAGGAGATGGGGCAGGGCGGTCATCCCGTCCATCACGGGCATCTCCAGGTCGAGCAGCACCACTTCCGGCCGCTCGGCGACAGGCAGGGCGGCGAAGGCGGCGAGAGCGGCGCGCCCGTCGCCCGCCCGGGCGACGATGCGCAGGCCAGGGTCCGCCTCCAGGATGCGGCCGAAGGCGGCGCGGATGGTCAGGCTGTCGTCGCACAGCATGACCCGCACGGGCGCAGGGGTCATGCCGCTCCGCCGCCAGGGGCGAAGCCCATCACCGCCAGCTTGTCCGCCAGGATCGCCTCGTCAAAGGGCTTCATGATGTATTCCCGCGCCCCGGCCTCCAGCGCCTCCATGATCCGGGGCAGGGCGGCCTCCGTGGTGCAGAACATCACCGGCGGGCAGGCCTCGCCGAAGTCCCGCCGCAGCGCATGCAGGCATTCTAGGCCGTCCATCACCGGCATGTTGCGGTCGAGCAGGATCAGGTCGGGCCGCCCCGCCCGGCAGGCGCGCAGGGCCTCCGCCCCGTCCGCCGCCTCGCGCACCATGAAGCCGAGACGCTCCAGCATCCCCCGGGCGACACGGCGCACCACGCGGCTGTCATCCACCACCAGGCAATCGGGCATGTCCCGCCTCCTCATCCGATCGCGAGAAGGCGATCGACGTCCAGCAGGATCAGGAGCTGCCCCTCCTCGCCCGCCATGCCGCGGAAGACGCCCCGCGAGGTTTCCCGCCAGACCGGCTCCAGCGTCGGCGGATTGGGCGCCGCCTCGCCGATGGTCAGCGGCACGACATCGCCGACGCCGTCCACCAGCAGCGCGTAGAGCTCGCTGCCTTGTTCCACGACGACAGCCATGGGACAGGGCGCCCCGGCGGGGCGGGCCGGCAGGCACAGCCGCCGCCGCAGGTCCATCGCCGTGACGATGCGGCCGCGCAGGTTCAGGCTGCCGGCGATCTCGGGCGGCGCCAGCGGGATCGGGGTCGTGGCCTGCGGCAGCAGCACATCCCGCACGCGCTGGACCGGCACGCAGCAGAGCTGCCCGCCCACGGTCAGCGTCAGGAAGACCTCCATGTCCCGGGATGGCATGTCCCGAGATGGCATGTCCCGGGATGGCATGTCCCGGGGGGACCCTTCCCGGGCAGGGCCCAAACGGACCGCCTCGGTCGTGCTCATGGCCGTCTCCTCACTTCATCGCCATGGCGGGCATCTGCGTCGGCGTGCCGAGGCACTGCCGCAGGGAGGCCAGCAGCCCTTCCCGGTCGAGCTTGCCGACATAGTCGGTGAAGCCCGCCTCGCGCGCCTGACGGATCGCCTCGGGCGTGGTGCGGGAACTGAGCGCGATCATCGGCAGGCCGGACCAGGCGCCACCCTGGCGCAGCGTGCGGGCCAGCTCGATGCCGCCCAGCTCCGGCATCTCGATATCGGAAACGATGGCGTCGAAGCCTTCCTCCGTCTCGCGCAGCCGCAGCGCCTCCGCCCCGTTCGCCACCGCCGTGACCTGGTAGCCGGCGGCGGACAGCATGGGAGCCACGACGCCGCGGAAGAAGGCGCTGTCCTCGACCAGCAGGAGGCGCGTCCGGGCGGTGCCGGCCTCGAACCACCCTTCCCCGCTCTGCTCCAGCCACCAGGCGCAGTCCAGCACCTCCGTGGCACGGCCGGCGATCACCGCCGTGCCGAGATAGCCGGGGCAGGTCGAGGCCTGCTCGATCCGCAGGCCGTCCTCGACGACATCCAGGATGCTGTCCACCATCAGCCCCATGGCGCGGTCGCGCTCGGTGAAGACCAGCACCGCCTGGCGCGTCCCGGCCAGGCCCGGCGCCCATCCCGGCGAGAGCGGCACGAGGGGCATCAGCCTGCCGCGATACTGCGTCATCCAGCGGCCGCCCGAGAACTCGATGCGCTCCACCGGGATGTCCTCCAGCCGCGACACCAGAGCCAGCGGTACCGTCTTGGGCGTGGCGTCGCCGGCGGTGAAGAGCAGCAGGGCCGAGGCCGCGCTGGCGGCGCACGCCACGGCGGGCTTGCGCTCCGCCTCCAGCCCGCGGTCGCTGCCGATGCCGGCGGCGCGCGCGATGCCGGCGGGATCGGCGATCATGATGACGGTGCCGTCGCCCAGGATGGTGTTGCCGCTGAACACGGTGAGGTGCCGCAGGATCGGCGCCACAGGCTTCACCACGATCTCCTCGGCATCGAAGATCCGGTCCACGACGATGCCGAAGAGGTCGCTGCCGACCTGCGTCACCACGACGAAGCCGCCTTCCTCGCCCGCCCCGCCATCCAGCCGCAGCAGGCCGGACAGGGAGACCAGAGGCAGCAGCCGGTCGCGCAGCCGCAGCACGGCGGAGTCCTTGATGCGCTCGATCCGGGCGCCGCTGCCGCCCACGCGCACCAGCTCCAGCACGCCGATCTGCGGGATGGCGAAGCGCTCGCTCCCCGCCTGGACCACCAGCGCGGAGACGATGGCGAGCGTCAGCGGGATCTTCACCACGAAGGTGCTGCCCTTGCCCTCGCGCGAATGCACCTCGACCGTGCCGCCGATGCGCTCGATATTGGTCTTCACCACATCCATGCCGACGCCGCGGCCGGAAACGGCGGTGACGGCGGCGGCGGTGGAGAAACCGGGATGGAAGATCAGCCGCTGCACGTCGCGCTCGCCCATGGCGGCGAGCTCCGCCTCCGTCGCCAGGCCCTGCGACAGCGCCTTGGCGCGGATGCGATCCAGCGGCAGGCCACGTCCATCGTCGCCCACCTCCATGATGATGTGCCCGCCCTCATGATAGGCGTTGAGCAGGATGCGCCCGGTCTCCGGCTTGCCGGCGGCGCGGCGCTGCCCGGCATCCTCCAGCCCGTGGTCGGCGCTGTTGCGGACCATGTGCGTCAGCGGATCGCGGATCATCTCCAGCACCTGCCGGTCGAGTTCCGTCTCGGCGCCGCGCATCTCCAGCTCGATGCGCTTGCCGAGCTCGTGCGACAGGTCGCGCACCAGGCGCGGCAGCTTCTGCCAGGCATTGCCGATGGGCTGCATGCGCGTCTTCATCACTCCTTCCTGCAGGTCGGAGGTGATGTGGGAGAGGCGCTGCAGGGGCACCGACAGGGTGGCGTCGTCGCATCCGCGCACGCTTTGCAGGAGCTGGTTGCGGGTGAGCACCAGCTCGCTCACCAGCACCATCAGCTCCTCCAGCACCTCCACCGAGACGCGGATGGTCTGCTGCGCCGCCACGGGGGCGGCCTCCGGCTGTCTCTTGATCACATCTACGCACAGCTCCACCGTA
>NZ_BDLP01000428.1:0-3378 GCF_001950415.1 Roseomonas sp. TAS13 | reverse complement strand
CGCCTTACGGTGGAGCTGTGCGTAGATGTGATCAAGAGACAGGGCCAGCATGACCCTGCGCCGCGCCACCTGTCGCAAGACCCCGCCGGGGAGGCCCGGCATTCCCGGCGGGTGTCGCCGGATCGTCGCCGTGCCCCGCCCGGATGTCGCCGCCGGTCCTGACGGAGCCGCCCTTGGCTGACCGCAGCCTGAGAGATGCCGGCCCGGTGCTGATCCTGGCGCCGACCGAGCGGGACGGGTTGGGCCTGTTCCGCCTCCTGGCCAGCGAAAGGATCGAGGGCCAGCGGGTCGAATCCGTGTCGGCCCTGGCCGAGTCCGTCGGCGTGGCCACCGGGCTGGTGCTGGTGACGGACGAGCTGCTGTTCCATGCCGATCTCGGGCCGCTGACCGCCCATCTCTCGCGCCAGCCGCCCTGGTCGGACCTGCCCTTCATCGTGCTCAGCCAGATGGGCACGCAGGCGCGGCGCCAGATGGACGAGATCCGGCTGGCCGAAAGGCTCGGCAACGTCCTTTTCATCGAAAGGCCGCTGAACGCCGTCACCCTGCTCAGCGCGGTGAAGACCTCGCTGCGCGCCCGCTCCTGGCAGCGCCGCCTGCGCGGCCACATGGAGGAGGAGGCCGCCGCCGCGGAGCGCATGGCGGAGCTGCTGGAGGCCCGCGTGCGGGAGCGCACCGCCGCGCTGGAGGCGGCCGAGGCCGAGCGCCGCCGCATCGCCGCCGCCCTGGCCCAGTCGCAGAAGATGGAGGCGGTGGGCCAGCTCACCGGCGGCATCGCGCACGACTTCAACAACATGCTCACCGGCGTGCTCGGCAGCCTGGACCTGATGCAGGCGCGGCTGGCGAAGGGCCGGTTCTCGGAACTGGAGCGTTTCCTCGGCCTGGCACGCACCGGGGCGGAGCGCGCAGCCGGGCTGACCCAGCGCCTGCTGGCCTTCTCCCGCCGCCAGGTCCTGACGCCGCAGCCGGTGGAGCTGCAAAGGCTCGTGGCGGGGATGGAGGGGCTGATCCGTTCCACCATCGGCCCGGAGATCGACATCGAGGTGGACGCGCCGGCGGGATCCTGGCCCGTGCTCTGCGATCCGCACCAGATGGAGAGCGCGCTGCTGAACCTCTGCATCAATGCGCGCGACGCCATGCCGGGCGGCGGACGGCTGGCCATCGCCCTGGCCAACCTTCCCGGTTCCGGCGCCCCGGGTGGCGGCGCGGAGGACCGGGTCACGCTGTCGGTACGCGACACCGGCAGCGGCATGGCGCCGGAGGTGATGCAGCGCGCCTTCGACCCCTTCTTCACCACCAAGCCGATCGGCCAGGGCACCGGGCTGGGCCTGTCGATGATCTACGGCTTCGTGCAGCAGTCCGGCGGCCGGATCACTATCGAGAGCGCGCCGGGACAGGGCACCACGCTGCGCCTTTGCTTCCCGCGCCACAGGGGCGCCGCCATCACGGCGCCCGAGGCCGGAAAGCCGGAAGCCGCCGCCACCGGCCCGGGCGGCACGGTGCTGGTGGTCGATGACGAGCCCTCGCTGCGCCTGCTGGCGGCCGAGGTGCTGCGCGAGCGGGGCTGCACCGTTCTGGAGGCCGGGGATGCCGCCTCGGCCCTGGAGATCCTGCGCGGGGGGAGGACGATCGATCTGCTCGTCACCGATATCGGTATGCCGGGGGGCATGAACGGGCGCGATCTGGCCCTGGCGGCCCGCGAGTTGCACGACACGCTGCGGGTGCTGTTCATCACCGGCTATCCCGAGGCGGCGCTGGAGGGCGTGGCCCTGTCCGGCCCGGATATGCAGCTCCTGACCAAGCCCTTCACGATGGAGGCGCTGGCCGAACGCATCCGCCACATGATGGCGCCGGACTGAGGCAGGCCGGTCCCGCCCCGGGCCCTCCGGATCAGGCGGTGATCTCGGTGGCGCGGTTCAATTCCAGCCTTTCCCAGCCCTGGCCGTTCCAGGCCCGGGGCTCGCAGTCGATCCCCCCGGGGGCGATGGTGATGCGGTTATAGGTGTTCACCTCGTTGCGCAGCCTGACGGAGGTGGCGGAGCCGGCGCTGACGATCTGCAATCCGCCCCCTTCCGCCACGATGTTCTCGTATTGCGAGGTATAGGTACGGTGCAGGTGGCCGCTGAGGACCAGCCGCACGCCGGCCTGGGACAGGACGGACAGCGCCTTGCGCGCCCGCCCGGCCAGCACCGTGTCCGGCGCCCAGGGCGGGGCCAGGAAGGGGTGATGCGCCACGATGATCCGCACCGTGCCGTCGGGCAGGGCACGGAGCCGCTCCAGCAGCCGCGACAGCCCGCCCAGGTGCACGGTGCCGTCGGCCCAGTTCATCCGCAGGCCGCCCCGGCTGACGGTGTTCAGCCCCAGCACCGCGATCTCCTGGTCCACCCAGGCGGGCTCGATATCGTCCTGGATGAAGCGCCGCCAGCGGGCATAGGGGTTGGTGAAGCGTTCCCAGGGATCGTAGTAGGGGATGTCATGGTTGCCCGGCACGGCGATCCAGGGCGCCTTCAGGGCACGGAGGAACTCCGCCGCCGCGGCGTATTCGCGGCGCCGGGCCCGCATGGTGAGGTCGCCCGAGACGGCCACCAGATCCGCCGGCGCGGCGTTCAACTCGGCCAGCAGCCCGGCCACCACCGCATCGTCCACCCGGCCGAAATGCAGGTCGGAGATATGGTCGATCCGCCTCATGCCGTCAGCGTTTCCGTCCGCGCTACGCGGTCCGCCTCCGCCACGGGGGCGAGGGCGAGCACGCACAGGGCGCGGGGGTGCAGCTGGAACCGTAGCGGCGTCGAGAGCATCCGGATCTCCCCGTCGGTGGAGACGCGCAGGTTGGGGCGGCGCGACTCGATGGTCAGCTCGGAGGTGAGGAAGTGCTCCACCTCCTCCGTCCGTCGCCAGAGGCCGAGGCCCATGGCCACCAGCATCACCAGCGACCAGAACAGGCCGAAGCGCTTCGGCCGGTGCACGGCGAGGAGGCCGGTGTCGAGCCTGGGACGGTGGAAGAAGCTGCCCAGCGCTTCCTCATAGGGGTTGTTGACCACGGACAGCGCCCGGGCCCGGACATGCTTGCTGGCCGGCGGGGCGCCCGGCCGGTCGGTCCAGACGAGGTTCAGGCTCAGGGGCGGGCGGCCGAAGGCCCGCAGCGTGCCGAGGATGGTCCGCATCCGCGCGGCGATGCCGGGGGTGCGGCGGTTCGCCTGCCGCAGCCGCGCGAAGCGGTTCGGCAGGCCCAGCACAGCCTGGCAGGTGAAGATCTCGCCGTTCACCTCGCCGATATCGATCCGCTTCGTTTCCGCGCCAGCCAGGGCGCGGGCGGCCTCCAGAGGGTCGAGCGGCATGCCGAGGTCGCGGGCCAGGACGTTGAGCGTGCCGAGCGGCAGG
>NZ_BDLP01000427.1:0-3393 GCF_001950415.1 Roseomonas sp. TAS13 | reverse complement strand
GGTGCGGGTGGTGCCCAATGGCGTGACCCTGCCGCCCGACCCGATGGCCGGCACCGGCATGGCGCAACGCCGCGCGGCGCTGGGCCTGCCGGTGGAAGGCTTCCTGGCCGGCGTGTTCAGCCGCCTGTCGCCCTGGAAGGGGCAGGCGGTGCTGCTGCGCGCCGTGGCGAAGGTGCCCGGGGCGGTGGGCATCGTCACCGGCGACGCCCTGTTCGGCGAGGACGAGTACGCCGCCGGCCTCAGACGCCTTGCGGAGGAGCTGGGCATCGCCGGGCGCGTCCATTTCCTGGGCCACCGCCACGACGTGCCAGCGCTGATGCGCGCCATGGATGTGGTGGTGCATCCCTCCACTGACCCGGAACCCTTCGGCCGCACCCTGGTGGAGGCCATGCTCTGCCGCACGCCGCTTGTCGCCGCCGCGGCCGGCGCCATCCCGGAGATCGCCGGGGACAACGAGGCCGGGCTGCTGGTCCCGCCCGGCGACGATTCGGCCCTGGCGGCGGCGCTGCTGCAGATCCGGGACGACCCCACGGCCACCCTGGCCCGAGTCGAGGCCGGCGAGCGCCGCGCTCTCGCCTTGTTCAGCGAGGACCGCATGCGGGAAGGTGTGCTGTCCGCGGTGCGGGAAGTCTCCCGGCGGCACGGGGGCTGAAAGCCGCTACCTGTGCGTGTCGGGCTGGAATCTGTGGCCGGAAAGCCATAACCGGCGCCGCAGAACGTTACGGCTCTATTATTCCTCCGGATTCTGTCCCCCCGGAGCGGCATATGCTGTAAGCTGTGTCTCTCCGGATGAAACGAATCGTGGATCATGGGATGTTTTTGAGGGGCGGAAGCGGGCTTCGGCGCAGTCGGACAGGCAGGAACCAGGGCCAAGCCCGGTCTGCCATGCCCGGTAAGACCTCCCGGCAGGATGGCGCCAGCCTTGCCCCGGGCGCGACGGCCCCGAGCATGACGACTCCGGGAATGACGGCCCTGGGCGCGGCCACCCTGGGCGCCACCGTCCTGGGCGCCGCCACGCTCCTCTGCCCTACCTCCGCCCGTGCCCAGTTGCTCGACCAGTACCTGCCCAACAACTACTACTCCCGCTTCTCCCTGGAGGCCTTCCCGGAGAACGTGCGGCCCGAGGACATGGACGTCACCCAGCGCCCGCGTCCTGAGGTGCAGCCGCTCGGTGTCCGTCTCGGGGCCTTCACCCTCCGCCCCAGCCTGGGCGAGTCCATGGGTGTCGACACCAACCCGATGGGCACCAAGCGGGGCGACACGATCGGCACCTTCAGCACCGATGCCGGCCTGGATCTGCGCTCGAACTGGGCGCGCAACAGCCTCTATGCCAGCGCCGGCGTGGATGACCGCCGCGTGACCGGGCGCAATGCGGAAACGCCCGATCCCAGCCGCACCAACTTCAGCACCACGGTCGGCGGCTCCTACGACATCGGTCGCGACACCCTGTCGGCCAGCGCCTCCTATTTCCGCCTGCACGAGGAAGCGACGGCCTTCGACGCCCAGACAGTGGCCGAGCCGCGCGCCTTCAACGCCTACGACCTCCGTGCGGCCTATCGCGCGGCCTTCAGCAACGTCTCCATCACGCCGGACCTCATCTTCCGGGCTTTCCGCTTCGTGGATGCCTTCGACGGCAACAGCACCTTCAACCAGAAGCTGCGCGACCGGAACGTCTATGACGGCGGCGTCACCGCGCGCTACGCCGTGGCGCCCCGGCGCGACCTGGTCGCCGTGGTGCGCGGCGGCCGTTCCGACTACGTGAACTACGACCCCAACTACGGCAAGCTGGGCTCCAACACCGTGCTCGCCCTGGCCGGCTTCGACGACAGCAGCGGCGCCGTGTTCCGCTACCGTGCCCTGGTCGGCTACCAGGTCCGCTTCTTCGACGCGACGGGCGCCAAGAACCGCTCCTCGCCGGTCTTCGAGGCGGCGGTCGCCTGGTCGCCAACGCGGCTGACCACGATCAGCGGCCTCGCCTCGCGCCGGATCGAGGACACCTCCACCGACACGCTGCAGGGCTATACCTACAACCAAGCCCAGATCGCGCTGGACCACGAGCTGCTGCGCAACGTGCTGATCGGTGCGCGGGCCGACTACCTGCACGCCAAGTACACCGGCGGCGGCGACAGTACCGTGATCGGCACCGGCGCCTATGCCACCTGGCTCGTGAACCGCAACATCTCGCTGCGCCTCAGCTACGACTTCACCAACCGCGACGGCAGCGACAGCGGCTCCAACTACGACCGCCACCTCGCGCTGCTGCGGGTGGGGTTCGGCCTGTGAGGATCGGACAGCGTCCCCCCCGGCGCACCGGCACCCCTCGCCCATGCTCCCCACCCACCGGCTCCGGCCGGTCCGGGCCGGGGAGCCTTCCTGCCCTCAACCCCTCGGAGGAACTTCTGTCCGTGCCGCACTCTTCTCCCTTTTCCGCCACGCGAGCGCGGCCCCGCCGGCCCTTCCGCCTGGCCACCGCCGCCGTGCTGGGCCTGAGCCTGATGGCCAGCGCCTGCGCCCCGGGCCGTGACCTGCAGCCGCTGACCGAGGCCCAGCCCTCCGCCTACCGCCTCGGCGTCGGCGACGGGATCCGCGTAACCACCTTCGGCGAGGACCAGCTGGGCGGCGAGTTCAGGGTGAACGACGCCGGCAACATCGCCTTCCCGCTGCTCGGCAGCGTCAAGGCCGCGGGGCTGACCTCCTCGGAGCTCTCGGCCCGGCTCGCCGCCGAGATGAAGCGCCGCCAGCTGCTGCGCGACCCGAACGTGGTGGCCCAGGTGCAGACCTACCGCCCGGTCTTCGTGCTGGGCGAGGTGGCGAAGCCCGGCGAGTATCCATACCAGCCCGGCATGACGATGCTGACCGCCGTGGCGGTGGCCGGCGGCTTCACCTACCGCGCCGTGACCGACCGCGCCTCCGTGGTGCGCATCACCGACGGCAAGGGCCAGGAGGGCCTCGTCGCCCGCCAGAGCCTGATCCAGCCGGGCGACGTGATCAACGTCTTCGAGCGCCGCTTCTGATGCGCGGGCGGCTCCTGCCGCCCGTCGCCGGCGCGTGATGGTGACCGTCTCGCGTCCCGGAGGAAAGGCTCTGCCTTTCCCCCGGACCCCCTATCCGCCAGGACCCTGAGGGTCCTGGACCTCCCGTTCGTTGCCTCTTCGCTGCCGGCCGGATCGCGCCGGAGAGCATCGCTCTCCGGCGGACTGCCAGTGCCACCAGCGCGGACAGGGTGCCTTTCTTCTTTCCGGGAGCCCCGCGTCTCCACCTGCTTCCCGGGATCAGGCCGCAGGCTGGCGGCAACCACGGGAACCCACGAAAGCCCGGGGTCCGGGGACCGGCTTCGGTCCCCGGCGGAGCTGTCTCTTGATCACATCTACGCACAGCTCCACCGTAAGGCGA
>NZ_BDLP01000426.1:0-3402 GCF_001950415.1 Roseomonas sp. TAS13 | reverse complement strand
CGCCTTTGGCGGGCCGGTCTCGGCCGGGGGCGGGCTGGCGGCGCGGGGCGGGCATTCGGGCAGCTTCCTGACCGGCGTGCTGGCGGTGCTGGTGGCCACGCCCTGCACCGCGCCCTTCATGGCGGCGGCGCTGGGGGCGGCGCTGCTGCTGCCGGCCCCGGCGGCGCTGGCGGTCTTCGCCGCGCTCGGGGTCGGCATGGCGCTGCCCTATGCGCTGCTGGCGCTGTTCCCGGGGCCGGCGGAGCGCCTGCCGCGCCCGGGGCCCTGGATGGAGCGGCTGCGGCAGTTCCTGGCCTTCCCGATGTACGGCGCGGCGGCCTGGCTGGCCTGGGTGCTGGCGCAGCAGAGCGGGCCGGACGGGGTGCTTCTGGTGCTGGGCGGCGCGGTGCTGGTGGGGCTGGCCGCCTGGGCCTGGGGACAGGCGCAGCGCTCGCCCGAGGGGCTGCTGCAACGGGCCAGCCGCGGGCTGGCGGCGCTGGCGATCCTGGCGGGGCTGGCCGGGCTGACGCGGCTGGACACGGCGGCGCCGCCAAGGATGGCCGAGGCCGGTGGCGAGGCCTGGTCCGAGGCGCGGCTGGCCGCGCTGCGGGCGGATGGCAGGCCGGTCTTCGTCAACCTGACGGCCGCCTGGTGCATCACCTGCAAGGTGAACGAGCGTGTGGCGCTGGACCAGCCTTCCGTGCAGGATGCCTTTTCCCGCCGTGGCGTCACGGTGCTGGAAGGCGACTGGACGCGGGGCGACCCGGCCATCACCGCCCTGCTGCGGGCCCATGGGCGGGACGGAGTGCCGCTGTATCTGCTGTACCCGGCGGGAGGGGGTGAGCCCGCCGTGCTGCCGCAGATCCTGACCGAAGGGATCGTGCTCAGGGCCCTGGACGACACGCTGCATGGCGTGGCCGGGACGGAAAAAGGGAGAAGGGGAACCACGTGAGCAAGCCGCCGACGCGCCGGAAGGTTCTGGCCGGCACCACCGCCGTCGTTTCGACCTGCCTGCCGCGATGGGCGCTGGCCGCGCCGGTGATCGGGGCCCCGGCGCCCGAATTCAGCCTGCCGGACCAGGATGGCGCGGTGCGCAGGCTGGCGGAGCAGCGTGGCAAGCTCGTGGTGCTGGAATGGACCAACCACGAATGCCCCTATGTCCGGAAGCATTACGGCAGCGGCAACATGCAGGCCTTGCAGCGGGAGGCCACGCAGCAGGGGGTGGTGTGGTTCTCGGTCGCGTCCTCTCCGGAGGGAGAGCAGGGGCATGTCACCGGGCGGCAGGCGAAGACCCTGACCGTCCAGCGCGAGGCGGCGCCGACGGCGGTGCTGCTGGACCACCGCAGCCAGGCGGCGCGGGCCTATGGCGCCACCACCACGCCGCAGATGTTCCTGATCGGGACGGACGGGACGCTGCTCTACATGGGCGGGATCGACTCCATCCGCTCCACCCGGCAGGAGGATATCGAGCGCGCGCAGCCCTTCTTCCGCGATGCGCTGCGGACGGCGCTGGCAGGCCGGCCGGTGGAACGGGCCTCCACGCCGCCCTATGGCTGCGCGGTGAAATACGCGCCGATCTGAGGCCGGGCGCTTAACCTTCCGGCAGGAGGATGGGGCGCATCCTGCGGCGATGCGACCGATCCCGCCGATGGCTCCGCTGCTCGCGATGCTCGCGCTTCCGCTCTGCATGACCTTCGCGGGGGCGCAGGGCGTGCCGGGCGATGCCTTTCCCGCCCATGCGCCGCCGATGCCCGTGTGCAACGCGCCCCGCGACGGCGTGGCAGCCTGCCTGGGCGGGCGGCAATGCCTTTGCCGCTTCGAGCGCGGCGGCAGCATCGCCGGGCGGCCGGACGGGTATCGCTGGGATTGCGGGGTGCTGCGCCCGTCCTGCGCCGAGGTTCCGGCGGAGACCGCGCCGCCCGCCGCCGGGATGCCGCTCTTCCCGCAGATCACCCTGCCGGAACCGGAGGGCTGGCCGCAGAGGCGATGAGCCGCCGCGCCGCTTCACAGGGATGGACCCGCATGGTTCCCTTCGCGCGCCGGAGAAGGGACTCCGGTGGAGGAAACGAACATGCCGGACCATCACCGGAGACCGCCCGGGCGCGGGCTGCGCGCCCTTCTGCTTTTCGCGATGCTGCTCCTGCTCGCGCCATCGGCCTGGGCCGGAAGCATCGTGACGCGGGAGTTCCGCTCCGAGCAGCTTGGCCGGGCCTGGCGCTACAACGTCTATCTGCCGGATGGCTATGACGGCGGCACGCTGCGCTATCCCGTGCTGTATCTGTTGCACGGCAATGGCGGCTCGCTGAACGAGTGGCCGGTGAAGGGCAACCTTCAGGCGACGGCGGACCGGCTGATCCGCGCGGGCGAGATCCCGCCCGCCGTCATCATCCTGCCCGATGCCGGGACCACCTGGTACGTGGACCGCAAGGAGAAGATGGAGAGCGCCTTCTTCCGGGACCTGATCCCGGATGCGGAGAAGAGCTTCCGCGTGCTCGACACGCGCGAGGGGCGGCTGATCGGCGGGCTGTCGATGGGCGGCTTCGGCACGCTGCGCTTCGTCATGCTGCATCCGGAGATGTTCGCGGCGGCGGCGTTGCTGTCGCCCGCGATCTACGATCCGGAGCCGCCGGAGAATTCCTCGGCCCGCCGCGTGGGCGTCTTCGGCGCGGAGCAGTACGATCCGGCGGTGTGGAAGTCGCTGAACTGGCCGGTGCTGTGGGACGGCTTCCTGGAGAAGAAGATCGCCGTGCCGATGTACATCAACTCCGGCGACGACGACGACTTCTTCATCGAGGGCGAGGCGACGCGGCTCTACGACCGGTTGCGCCGCGCGGGACAGCCGGCGCAGCTCCGCATCGTCGATGGCGCGCATGTCTGGCCGGTCTGGGAAAGCACGATCGGCGACGCGATGCGCTACGTCTTCTCCTTCGCCTCCCGGCCGGTGATCCCGGCGCCCTGAGACGAGCGGGTGCCGTGGTGGCGGGGCCGGTGCCCGCCGCCACGGTCCCGGGCGGCGGGTCTCAGGGGATTTCTTCGGGGAAGATGTGCCGCCCGTCCGGGTCGAGCGGGACATGCGCCGCGGCGCGCACCGCGGAGAGCGGCAGCGGGCCGTAGAGATGCGGGAAAAGGCCGGGGCGGGACCCCCCGGCGGCCGGTTCCCAGCGCAGCGCATCGCCGAGCGCCGGGACGGAGACCGCGACCATCCAGAGATCGGCCTCCCCGGCGCGGTGCTTCGCGGCGCTCTGCCGCAGCTGCGCCGCGGCGGAGAAATGCAGGAAGCCGTCGCGCCGGTCGTCGGCGGAACCGTGATAGGCGCCCGCCGCCTCGGCGTCGCGCCAGTCCTCGCCACGGACGAGGGTGTAGATGGTCTGCTCCATGGCCTGTCTCTTGATCACATCTACGCACAGCTCCACCGTAAGGCGA
>NZ_BDLP01000425.1:0-3403 GCF_001950415.1 Roseomonas sp. TAS13 | reverse complement strand
AAGAGACAGGACCCCAGGGGGCTACGCCCGGGCTGGGCCGCGGCGGCGCGCGGCGGGCTGGAGGAACTGGTCTCCGTGCTGCGCCGCCTGCCGCAGCGGCGGGACCTGTGGCGCTTCCTGCTGGCCAACATGCTCTACACCGATGGGCTGAACACGCTCTTCGCCTTCGGTGCCATCTTCGCCGCCGGGGTGCACGGCATGGCGATCCAGGAGATCCTGCTGTTCGGCATCGCCCTCAACGTCACGGCCGGGATCGGTGCGGCGGCGGGCGGGCTGGTGGACGACCGGCTGGGTTCGAAGCGGACGGTGCTGCTCTCGCTGGCCGCGCTGCTGCTGCTGAGCGCGGCGCTGGTCGTGGTGCCGTCCAAGCCGGCCTTCTGGGTTCTGGCACTGCTGCTGGGCCTGTTCTTCGGCCCCGCCCAGGCGTCCTCGCGCACGCTGCTGGCCCGGCTGGCGCCGCCCGGGGAGATGGCGGCGCATTTCGGCCTCTTCGCCCTGTCGGGCCGCATCACCGGCTTCCTCGGCCCCGCCGTGCTGGCGGCGGTGACCACGCTGACCGGCAGCCAGCGGCTCGGCATGGCGACCATCGGCGTGTTCCTGGGGCTGGGGGCGCTGATGCTGCTGAGCGTGCGGGCACCACGTCGCGCCAGGGGGTGAGGACGGCGCTTTTCCCGGTGGTTCCGGCTTCGGACGTTGCGCTTCGTGGCCGGTCGCCGGGGGAGAGGCGCTGCCTCTCCACCCGGAACCCCCTCTCCGCCGGGGACCGGAGCCGGTTCCCGGACCCCGCCGGGCTTTCGTGGGTTCTGCGTGGTGGCCGTCAGTCTGCGGGTTGATCCCTGGGAACAGGTAGAAAGGCGGGATTCCCGAAAAAAAGAAAGACACCTTGTCCGCTCTCATGGCACCGGCAGTCCGCCGGAGAGCCTGGCTCTCCGGCGCGATCCGGCATCAGCGAGCGCCAACGAACCGGGTCCAGGGCCCGCAGGGTCCTGGCGGATAGGGGGTCCGGGGGAAAGGCAGCGCCTTTCACCCGGGACAGCGCAACGCCGGACACAAGACGTGACCGGCGTTCCGGAGGATCTCCACGCGGCCGGAATAACAACCTATGGTCACAATCATGCGATTCCTCCTCGCGCTTCCGCTCCTGCTGCTCGCCGCCTGTGGCGACACTGTGATGGCTGACCTCATGCGTCCTGTCCTCGGCGGTCCGGCGGCGGACGATCCGGCCGGGGAGGCGATGCCGCGCAGCCGCCTGCCCGCCCCGGCGGGGGACGGCTTGCCGGCCGAGCCGGCGCTGTCGGTGCGGCAGGGCTCGCGCCGGGTGGTGGCGGTGATGATCGAGGAGAATGGCGAACGGCGGCTGTGGCGCAGCCCGGACGGGCTGGTGGTCGCGACGGACGGGGCACGGGTGACGGCGACGGCAGGAACCCGGACCTATCTGGCCGCCACGCGGCTGGACGGGCCGGACCCGCTGGACGATCCGACGGCGCTGGCGGAACGCCCGGCCACGCTGCGCCGCTGGGTGGACCTGATGCGCCCCGACCGCTCGCCGGACCACATGCGCTTCGGCCTGGGTCTGGAATGCCGGCTGCGGGCGGCGCGGAGCGGGGAGGCGCTGCTGGTGGAGGAACGCTGCGGCGGCGGCGCGTCCTTCACCAACCGCTACTGGGCGGTGCCGGAAACCGGGGCGATCTGGCGTTCCGAGCAATGGGTCGGGGAGGAGCGCCCGATGGTGATCGAGGTCCTCACGCCGCCCGCCAGCTGAGCCCTGCCCGCCGCACCCGCCGCGCCACCAGGAACAGCCAGCCGAGCTGCACCAGCAGGGCCGGCAGCAGGACCAGCGGCTTGGCCCAGGGTGCGAGATACAGGAAGAGCAGCGCGAGCAGGCCCTGGAAGACGGCGAAGCCCCAATGGGCGGCGGCGATCCGGGCAGTCGGCATGCCGGCGCGCTGGGCCATCTGGTACAGGTGGGTGCGGTGCGCCTGGGCCACGCGCTCGCCCATCGCCATGCGGCGCAGCAGGGTGAAGCCGCTGTCGAAGAGCAGGGCGAAGAGCAGCAGCGGCACGATCAGGAAGGAGACCTGGGTGTATTCGAAGCGGGCGGCGGCCACGGCCAGCACCGCCATCATGAAGCCCAGGAACTGCGAGCCGACATCGCCCATGAAGATGCGCGCCGGGGTGAGGTTGAAGGGCAGGAAGCCCAGCAGCCCGGCGGCGAGGAAGAGCGCCGCGGCATAGACGAACCAGCCGCCCAGCAGCGCCGCGATGCCGCAGAGGGCGATGGAGGCGACCAGGAGGGAGCCGCCGACGAGGCCGTCCAGCCCGTCCATGAAGTTCACCGCGTTGGTGCAGGCAAGGATCCAGAACAGGGTCAGCACCGGGCCGAGGGGCCCCAGCTCCACCAGCCCGATCTGCGGCAGGGCCAGGCGCTGCACCACCAGGCCGCAGGCCATGGCCACCATGGCAGCCCCCGCCTGGGCAGCGAGCTTGAGGGAGAAGCGGAAGTTCACCACGTCGTCGGCCAGGGAAACGGCGGCAATGGCCACCGCCGCCAGGATCACGCCGACGAACTGGGGATCGGCGATGCGGGCGTATTGCGCACCCGAATAGAGCACGACCATCCCCGCCACGAAGGCCGCCACCACGCCGACGCCGCCGCCGCGGGGCGTCGGCACCACATGGGCGGAGCGGGCATTGGGCCGGTCGAGGATGGGGAAGGCGATCATTCCCCGGACCAGCACGGCCGAGAGGAGGGCGAGCATCGCGGCGAAGCCGAGGTGCTGGAGGAAGGCTTGGAACTGCATCAGGGCCGGTGGGTCAGAGGAGTCGGGTCAAGGGAGGAGGCGCCCGGGTTCCAGGCTCGCGTAGATGTCGCCGCTGTTGGCCGTCTGTGGCAGGGCATCGAGCCAGCCGGTCATCTCCGCCGCGCCGCGCGGCCGGGGGAAGAGGAAGCGGGTTTCCTCCCCGAGACAGGCATTGAAGCGGTAGGGGCCGAGGGCTGCCAGCCGTTGGAGGCAGCGGCGCGCGACGTCGCGCTGGATGGTGGTGAACTCGAAGCTCAGGCCGCGCAGGGGCCGGCTCAGCCCGGCCAGGGCCTCGGCCTCGTAGCCCTCGACATCCAGCTTGGCGAAATGCGGCAGGCCGTGCCGGGCGATCAGCGCATCGAGCGTGGTGACCGGGCGGCGGAGCGTGCCGTCCCAGCGCTGTCCCTCCCAGCCCTCGGCATCGCGGGCGGCGGCGACAAAATCGGCGGAAGCGGTGGCCACGGTGGGGTTGGCGCTGTTCAGGTGCAACTCGGCCTCGCCCTCTGCCGCGCCGACCAGGGTGGCCAGCACGGCGACGCCGGGATCGGCACGGAAGAGCCTGTCTCTTGATCACATCTACGCACAGCTCCACCGTAAGGCGA
>NZ_BDLP01000424.1:0-3404 GCF_001950415.1 Roseomonas sp. TAS13 | reverse complement strand
TCGCGGCCTCCTCGTTGCCCGCATAGGAGGCCACCACCGTGCGGCCATGGTCCTTCAGTCTCTCGCTGATGGTTGCCCCGATGCCGCGCTGACCACCGGTGACAAGTGCGACGCGTGCCATGCTCTGGCGCTCCTCCTGGCAGAACGGACCCTTGCGATCTTTGTCGCTCCGGCCGGTCTTAACAAGCGTAGGCAAGAAACGAAGTTACGCAAAGCCAAGGATCGCCATTCGTTTTGATACCCGGGCCGGAAATCGAGGATGGCGGCCAGAGGGGAAGGCCTTGCCCCTCCCCACCCCGGCATGCGGCAGCCCGGCTCCCAGCCCGCAGGACGGGCGTGTGCGAAACGGGGGCGAGCCACGCGAGAAGAGCGTGACAGGGCGCCGGGCCCGGATGCTAAGCGCCGCGCCGCAGACCGCCTTTGCCCTGGAGCTCTTTCGATCATGAACATGCCCGTCGTCGCCCTCCTCTGGCCGGACCACGCGAAGCGCGAGCCCGACACCGTGCTGCGCATGCTGGAGGTGCTGGAGCGCCGCTGCCTCGAAATGGGCGCCGACGAAGCGGCCGGGCATCTCGCCGAGGCGATGGAAGCGCTGCGCCGCGAGACCACTGAGCGCCGCCTCGCCGCCTGATACTGGCGGCAGCCTTCGCGGTCCGCGTCCGGCGTCGCCCTGTCCCCGGGGGAAAGGCGCTGCCTTTCGCCCCGGACCCCCTATCCGCCAGGACCCTGCGGGCCCTGGACCCGATGAGTGGGCTCTCCCTGTGGCCGGATCGCGCCGGAGAGCATGGCTCTCCGGCGGACTGCCCGTGCCACCAGCGCGGACATGGTGTCTTTCCTCTTTTCGGGAGCCCCGCCTTTCCACCTGCTCCCAGGGGTCGGACGCCGGGCTGACGGCCATCACGCGGAGCCCACGAAATCCCGGGGTCCGGGGACCGGTTTCGGTCCCCGGCGGAGTGGGGGTCCGGGTGGAGAGGCAGAGCCTCTCCCCCGGCGGCCAGCCACGAAGCGCCGCCGCTACCGTTTCCATGCGTCCCGGGGAACAGTCTTCGGTCCGCTCCCCTTCGAGTCGCGCTCAGGGCGCCGGCGGCAGCGAGCCCGCCTGCAGCCCCCGCGCCACCTGCCCCGCCAGCCGCAGATATCCATCCGGCGGCAGGTCGCAGCCATCGGCAGCGCGCGACAGGAAGGCACCGCCCGCATCCACCGCCGAGGGGCGCGGCACGTCCCGCAGATAGGGCAGAATGGCCGTCCCCTCGTCGAATTCGTCGAGATTGGCCGTCTGCATCATCCGCACGCCCGCGCCGATCAGGTTCCGTGCCTGCTGCCAGTAGAAGGCACCGCAGCGGCGCGGGATCTGGTTCAGCGGGCCGGAACGCCCGTCATGCCGCTTCAGGTTGGTGGCGGAGAAGCCCGGCCAGGCCACGGGCAGGTAGCCGATGCCCAGGCGCCGCGTCTCCGCGAGGTCGGGCAGGACGTGGCTGCGCAGGAAGGCATCCGCCCCGGCCTCGTCCGCATAGGCACCGATCGGCCAGGGGCTGATGATGTCGAGGCTGCGGTAGATCGCCGCCCATTCCGGCTCCCGCCGGGAGGCGCCGGTCAGCGTCCGCCAGTCCGCCGCCACGCCGCCCATCACCGTCAGCGGCCCGATGGCGCGCAGCCCGTCCAGCAGGGCCTTCGCATGCGCCGCGTCGAAGCCGATCCCCACCGTGCCCAGGCCGAAGAGGCTCACCACGGGCCGTCCGCGATGATGCTGCCAGGCGGGCCGGTCGAGCAGCCCGGCGGCCCGCATCCGGCGCAGGTCCTCCACCACCTCGCGGTAGCGGTCCTGCGGAAAGCCGGTGAGGTCATAGACGATGAAGACCTGCCCTTCCTGCGAGGCGGCCGCCGCCAGCGCCAGGTCCAGGGTGCGGTCGGCCATGGCCTGGAGCGGCGTGCCCAGCGCGCTGGCGAAGCGGGCGAGCAGCATGCTGTGCAGCCCGTGCTGCCGCATCCAGCGGAAATGCGTCTCCAGCGTCGCGGCGCGCTGTGCCGAATAGACCCGCATCGGCTTTCCCGAGGCATCGCGCAGCGGCGTGTCGCAGAGCGCCTCGGCCGGCATGGCGGAAACGTCGGGCCAGAGGTCGAAGGTCGGCTCCAGCCCGCCGCCGCGATGGGGGGCGAACCAGTGGAACCAGCCGCCACCCGGCGCCTCCCCCGGGCAGGCGAACCAGCCCTGGTAGCCGACGACCATGCGGCCATCGAGGCCTTCGGCCCGCGCCGCCGGCGCCGTGGCGAGAGGGCCCAGGCAGCAGGCGAGCAGCAGGCCCCGCCGCAGCCGGGCCGCGATCCCGGTGGTCGTCATGGCATCCCTTCCCTCATCCCCGCCGAAGGGGAACGGAGCGCGGAGGAAAGATCAACCGGTGGTGGAGCGGATCGCCGCTTCCCGGGCCGCTGTCAGCGGGCCGGCGTGTCCGCCCGGCGCAGCACGAAGAGCGCCTGTTCCCCGAACAGGTTGGCCAGGCGCAGGCTGCGCCGCCAGGGCGCGCGCAGCCCGTGTTCGTCCACCGCCAGCCACTGTTCGACGATGTAGCCCTCCATCTCGCAGAGGGCGATGAAGTCCAGCATGGTGCAGGGATGGATGTTCGGCGTCTCGTACCAGGGGCGGTTCCAGGTCTCGGTATCCGGCATCCGGCCCTTGACCAGCAGCTTCCAGCGCAACAGCCAGTGCCCGAAATTGGGAAAGGAGACCACGGCGCGGCTGCCGATGCGCAGCATCTGCGCCAGCACCTCGCGCGGCTTCTCCACCGCCTGGAAGGTGCGGGACAGCACCACGTAGTCGAAGGCCCGGTCCGGATAGAAGGCGAGGTCGTTGTCGGCATCGCCATGGATCACGGCGAGGCCTTGCCCCACCGCGCGCGCCACCTCGGCCATATCGATCTCGATGCCGCGGGCATCGGCCCCCTTCTCGCGCGTCAGGTGGTCGAGCAGCGCGCCGTCGCCGCAGCCGATGTCGAGGACCCTGGCGTCCTCCGGGATCATCTCCGCGATCAGGCGCAGGTCGAGCCGCATGTTCTTGGCGACGAAGCGGACCGGCGGCACGTTGTCGGGCAAGGCGTTCCATCCCAGAAACCAGATCGCGGAAGACGGATCGTGCCCGGATGTAGGGCAGATCGGGGCCGAAGTCACATGCCGCGCCGCATCCTGGGCCAGCCATGCCCCGGGCCTGGGGAAAGCCGGCCCGCCTGGATCCTTTGCCCGCCCCCGCCGTTCTCCCTGCAACGCGCCACGCCGAGGCGGGCGCGAACCCGACAGGAGAAGGAAGCGGCCGATGTCCGACCCGATCACGCCGAGCCAGCCGACGCAGCCGACCCCGACCATCCCGAACGACCCTGTCTCTTGATCACAAGTCTCGACGTCAGCATAGAGAG
>NZ_BDLP01000423.1:0-3427 GCF_001950415.1 Roseomonas sp. TAS13 | reverse complement strand
TAGATGTGATCAAGAGACAGCCCTCAGGGTCCTGGCGGATAGGGGGTCCGGGGGAAAGGCAGCGCCTTTCACCCGGGACAGAGCAACGCCAGACGCTGGCGCGCAACCCGCGTTTCAGACGGCGCCCTCGGCGAAGATGCGCGAGACGTCGCCCTGCCAGGGGCCACGGGCGCGGACCAGCCAGCGGTCGGCCTGGGTCTGGCCGGTTTCCGCGATCTCCTCGACCGGGGCGAGGAACTTTTCTTCTCCGAGGCCACGCGCCGCCAGCCCGTCGCGGGCGATGCGAACCACGTCGCGCGCCACGTCGCGCAGCGGGCGGCCGCCGATCTCGGCGCGCAGGCCGAGCTTCGGGACCTCGGTCCGCAACCGGCGCATCTCCCCGACGCTCCAGCCGCGCACCAGTTCGAGCCCGGCCTTCTGCGCCGCGTCGTCGTAGAGCAGGCCGGTCCAGAAGGCGGGATGGGCCACGATCATCGCCGGGCTGCCGACATCGGCGCCGCGCATCTCCAGGAAGCGCTTGAGGCGGACATCGGTGAAGACGGTGGTGACGTGATCCGCCCAGTCGCCCATGGTGGCATGGACATCCGGGTGGCCCGGCAGGCCGTGGCGGATGAAGTCGCGGAAGCTGGTGCTGGTGGCGTCCACGAAGGCGCCTTCGCGCATCACGAAGTACATCGGCACGTCGAGAACGTATTCGGCGAAGCGCTCGAAGCCGAAGCCTTCCTCGAAGACCACCGAGGGGATGCCGGTACGGTCGGGGTCGGTGCGGGTCCAGACCTCGCCGCGCAGGGTCAGGTAGTCGGTCGCCCTGCCCTCGCGGAACGGGGAATTGGCCCAGAGGGCGGTGGAGAGGGGCTGCAGCGCCAGGGAGAGGCGCAGCTTCTCCACCATGTCGGCCTCGTCGCCGAAGTCGAGGTTGCTCTGCACGGTGCAGGTGCGGAGCATCATGTCCAGGCCGAGCTCGCCCACGCGCGGCATGTACTGGCGCATGATGGCGTAGCGTTGCTTGGGCATCCAGGGCATGGCGTCACGGGCCGCCAGCGGGTGGAAGCCGACGGGCAGGAAGGCGGTGCCGAGGGGGCCGGCGACCTCGCGCAGCTCCGACAGGTGCGAGTCCAGCTCGGCCGCGGTGGCATGCAGGTCCGCCAGCGGGGCGCCGGAAAGCTCGGTCTGCCCGCCCGGCTCCAGCGAGACGGAGGCATTGTCCTTCACCAGGCCGATGGGGTTGCCGCGATCGAGGATGGGCTCCCAGCCCCGGGCGGCCAGCCCTTCCAGGATGGCGCGGATGCCGCCGGGATGCTCGTCATAGGTGGGGGGACGCAGGTCGTCGCGGCGGAAGCCGAACTTCTCGTGCTCGGTGCCGATGCGCCAGTCCTGGCGCGGCTTGGAACCCTCCGCGAACCAGTCGGCGAGCTGCCGCACGGAGTGGATCGGCGTGGGATCGGCCTCGCCGGGATTGGACATGCTTCGCTTGCCTATGCGCTCTCGGGCACGCGTGCCCTCAGTTACGACCCTCGGCCCAGTCGCCGCAGAGAGACTGCAGCACCGCGAGCCCCGAGATTGCCGCCGTCTCGGCCCGCAGGATCCGCGGGCCGAGGGCAACCGGCACAACAAAGGGACGCCGCCGCACTGCGTCAAGCTCCGCCGGCGCGAAGCCGCCCTCCGGCCCGACCAGCCAGCCGGGACCGGAGGCGGGAGAGGCTTGCCGGAGGGTCTCCGCCAGGGGCGGCGCGGCCCCGCGTTCCGCCCCCAGGAAGAGCGGGGCGACGGGGTCCTGGCGCGCCCAGAGGTCGAGGGCCGTGTGCAGCGGCAGAGGGTCGGCGATCTCCGGCACGTCCAGGCGCTCGCACTGCTCGGCGGCCTCGCGGGCGATCAGGCCCAGGCGGTCGCGGTTCACCTTGTCGGCCACGCAGCGGGTGGTGAGGACGGGCCGGATGGCCGCGACGCCGAGTTCGGTCGCCTTCTCCACCGTCCATTCCATCGCGTCGCGCTTCAGCAGGGCGAGGAAGAGGATGGGGCCGGCGGGGGGCGGCTGCGGGCGCAGGCGGCGGCGCAGGACGAAGCGGGCGCTGTCCTTGCGGAGCGCGGCGATGCTCGCCTCGAACTCCCCGTCCCGGCCGTTGAACAGGAGGACCGCGTCCCCCACGCCCCGGCGCAGCACGGAGCCCAGGTAGCGACCCTGGCCGGGCAGGGAATCGGCCTCGGTATCCTCGGCCAGCGGGGCATCGATGAAGAGACGTGGGATGGACATGGCGCTTCAGGCAGGGAGAGTAGCACGCATGGCCGCCTATACCGATATCCGGGCCGAGGGCTGGGTCGCCCGCCTGCCCGCCGCCGCCCGCCCCTATGCGCTGCTCGCCCGGCTGGACCGGCCGATCGGCTCCTGGCTGCTGTTCCTGCCGGGGCTCTGGGCCTTCGCGGCCGTGGCACCGGGCTGGGTGGAGGGAATCCGCCTGGCCCTGTTGTTCGCCATCGGCGCGGTGGCGATGCGCGGGGCGGGCTGCGTGGTGAACGACCTGTGGGACCGCGACATCGACCGGAAGGTGGAGCGCACCGCCGGGCGGCCGCTGGCCTCCGGCGCGGTGACGCCGCGGCAGGCCCTGGCCTGGCTGGCGGTGCTGTGCCTCGTGGGGTTCGCGGTGCTGCTGCAACTGAACGGGCTGGCGATCCTGCTGGGCGTGCTCTCGCTGGTGCCGATCGCGCTCTACCCGCTGGCCAAGCGGGTGACGGGCTGGCCCCAGGCCATGCTGGGCTTCGTCTTCTCCTGGGCGGCGCCGACCGGCTGGGCGGCCGCGACGGGAACGCTGCCAGTGGCCGCCTTCGCGCTGTGGCTCGCCGCCTTCTTCTGGATCCTGGGCTATGACACGATCTATGCCCACCAGGACCGGGAGGACGATGCGATCGTCGGCATCGGTTCCTCCGCCCTGATGCTGGGCGAACGGACGCGGCCCTTCCTGGTGGGGTGCTACGGGCTGGTGCTGGTGCTGCTGGTGGCCACGGGGCTGCTGGCGGGGCTGCGCTGGCCCTTCCTGCTGGCCATGGCACTGCCGGCGGTGCTGCTGGCGCGGCAGGTGCTGACGCTGCGGCTGGACGATCCGGGGCATTGCCTGACCCTGTTCAAGTCGAACCGCGAGGTCGGGCTGGCCATCGCCCTGGCCTTCCTGCTCGGCCGGCCCTAAGGGGACAGCCCCCGGGGGGATGTCATCCCGGAGGATGACTCCGGAAGGGGCGATCGGAATGCCGGCGATGGACAAGCCCCTGGCGGAGGATTTCATCCGCGCGCAGACCGTCCCCGCCCGCCCGTCCCTGGTGCCGGAGGTGGAGCTGTATCTCGCCACCGAGATCACGCCGATCTGGAAGGCGACCGAGACCTGGCTGGAGGCGGCTGTCTCTTGATCACATCTACGCACAGCTCCACCGTAAGGCG
>NZ_BDLP01000422.1:0-3446 GCF_001950415.1 Roseomonas sp. TAS13 | reverse complement strand
TCGCCTTACGGTGGAGCTGTGCGTAGATGTGATCAAGAGACAGGAGGTGTCGGGCCAGCTCCGCGCCCAGGCCTTCGAGATCACCGGCATCGGCCCGGACCGTTTCCGCGCCCTGGTCACCGCCGAGGCCCGGCGCTGGCCGGAGGTGGTGCGGGCCTCCGGCGCCCGGCTGGAGTGACGCCCGGCGGGGCGAAGCCTGCCGCGCTCAGCCAGGGGAGAGACAGGGGCTGCGGCGGGCATAGTCGCGGAGTTCGGGCGGGATGCGTTCCAGCACGTTGCCGGCGGCCAGCAGGGCGCGTCCCTCCGGCGTCCAGCGGGCGGGGCGGATGGACGGGGCGGCGAAGGCGCCGCTGACCCGCACGGGGATATCCAGCGCCAGGATGCCGGTGGTGGACCGGGCGCTGCCCACGGTCAGGTCCATCTGCCGGCGGCGCAGGTCGAAGCGGCCATTGCCGGCGATGGTCCCGTGCTCGGCCCGCAGGCGAAAGGGCGCGACCGTGGCGACGCCGTCGCGCAGGTCCACCACGCCCAGGAGGCAGGAAATGGCGCTCTGCCCCCGCGCCGTGCGGAACAGGCCCCGCAGGTCCTGCGAGGCGAGCTCGATCAACTCGCGCGCGATGCTGCCGCCCGTCATGCCCACCACGGCCGAGGCATGCGCGCCCCGCGCCGCGCCGTTGAGCGTCGCGCCGCGGGCGCTGAGCGTGACATGCCCGTCCATCCGGCCCTGGAGGTCGATCTGGCCGATGCCGAGTTCCCGCCGCAGGGCCTGGACATCCAGGCCGGTGGCGGCGAGCCGGGCGGAGATGCGGGCATCGGGCTGGCCGGGCTCCGCCGGGCTTTCCACCGCCCCCTGCCCCTCGACCTTTCCGCCGAGATAGCCGCCCGAGAGGTCCTCCAGCACCACGCGCCCCGGCTCCAGGCTGGCGGCGAGCCTGGCCCCGGTAAGGCGCAGCGTGCCGTAGTCGAGCTGCTCCGCGCTGATCCGGGCCGAGACCAGCATCCCCGGCGAGCGGTCCACCACCAGCGGCAGGTCGGTGGTGTCCCCCGAGCCGCCGCTGGCGGATGCGCCGAGCAGGCGGTTCAGGTCCAGGCGGGCGAAGGGCAGGTCGAGGGCGAGCCTGTCCGGCTCGCCCCGCGCGCCCTCGTCGAGCCGCAGCCGCGCGCCCGCGATGGCCGAGCCGCCCAGGGCGCCCGAGGCATCGCGCAGCCGCCAATGGTCGCCGGAGCGTTCCAGTACGCCGGCAAGGCGGAGCGGCGGGCCTGCCTTCGCTTCCGGCGGCGGCGATCCGGCGATGGCGAGGAGGACATCCGGCGTCGCGGCCTCCAGCACGAGTTGCCCCTTCGCCCCATCCAGGTTCAGCGGATCGGCCATGGTGCCGCCGAAGCCCAGGCTGGTGTCGCCGGAATTCACGCGCAACGTGACGGGGCAGGGCCCGCTCTTGTCGCGCAGCGCCAGGAAGGAGGCGAGATCGACCTGCAGGCGCAGCGGCAGGCTGTTATAGGCCCCCTGGGCGCTGAGCCGCACCGGCTCGTCCAGATCCTCCGCCCCGAGGGAAACACGGTCGAGCCGGACATGCAGCCGGTTGCCGCCCGATGTGGCGATCTCCACCTCGCCATCGGTCAGGACGAGGTCCAGCAGCGCGGGAAAGCCCGCCCGGCCGGGGGGATCGACCGGCGGCAGGGCATCCGGCCCGGCCCCCTGTGCCGGCGGGACCGCCTGCCCGGCGGGCACCCCAGGAGCTGTCTCGGGAGCCGCCCCTGGGGCCGCGCCAGCGGAGGCCGTGTCCCGGGGCTGTGCCGAGGCCGGCTGCCGGCCAGCCCCCCGGACTTCCCCTTGGGCCTCCTGTTGGCCCTTCGCGTGGAAATGCCAGTTGCCGGTGCCGTCCGGCGCCCGCTCCAGCCGCAGCCTCGCGCCGGAAACCGACAGGTGCCGCAACACGGGCGGCCCCTGGAGCAGCGACAGGACATCCAGCTCGCCCTCGGCCTGGGCGACCTCCAGCATGGGCGCCGCGCCGGGCAGCCCGGCCAGCCGCAGGCCCCGCACCTCCAGGCGCGTCCAGTGCCCGGGCACCACCTTCAGCCCGGCGAAGGCCAGGTCCCGCCCCAGCAGCGCGCCGCCGACCCGCCCCGCCACGGGGCCGAGGTCGAGATGCGGCAGCAGCCACCAGCCGCCGGCCAGCGCCAGCAGCAGCAGGACCGCCAGCGACAGCATGATCCGGATGGCCCAGCGAATCATGATCCTGCCTGAGCTCCACCCGTCATCCCGCGCCTGGTTCCGCCGTTCCGCGCCGGCAGAGGTACGGGATCGGCACGCCATGCCACAAGCCGTTCGCGGAACGGGCCTCGCGGCGCTTCCCCGGGAAAGCCCCGCGCCTTGCGCCGCAAGTGCGGCCTTGCCCCCGGAAGGCGGGCCGGCCACCCTGGCGCATGGATGCCCAGATCGCCGTCACCGATTCGCCGGCCGAGGCCGAGCGCGAGACCGTCTTCCGGGGGCTGATCGCCTTCAACACGGAACGGGCCGGGCCGCTGGAGATGCGGCCCCTGGCGGTCATCCTGCGCGATCCGGGGACGGGCCACCCGCTGGGCGGGCTGATCGGCCGCACCACCCGGGACTGGTTCTTCGTGGAGATGTTCCACCTGCCGGCGGAAGCGCGGGGCCAGGGCACCGGCCGTCGCATCCTGATCGCGGCGGAGGAGGAGGCGCTGCGGCGCGGCTGCCGCTACGCCTGGCTCGACACCTTCAGCTTCCAGGCGCGGGGCTTCTACGAGAAGCTCGGCTACAGCGTCTTCGGCACGCTGGAGGACTACCCGGCCGGCCATTCCCGCTACTTCCTGCGCAAGACCCTGGGCGAGCCGGGCCGGTAGGAGCCGCCCCGCCCGGGGTGCGGGAAACGGCCTAGGCCCTCGCCCGGAAGCGGGCGGCGAAGAAGCCGTCCAGCCCGCCGCGTTCCGACCAGAGATCGGGCCGGGTGCGCAGCGCCCCGTCCCGCGTGACGGCTTCGGCGAGGCCGGGCACCTCCTTCGGCCGCACCGGATCGAGTTCCAGCCCCAGCGTGGCGGCCGTGGCCAGATGCGCCTCGCCCTCCTCCGGCTGCAGCGAGCAGGTGGCGAAGACCAGCCGCCCGCCGGGCTTCAATTGCCGCGCCGCCGCCGCCAGCATCCGGCGCTGCAGGTCGGCCAGCGGCGCGATGTCCGAGGCGCGCTTCAGGAAAGGCACGTCCGGGTGCCGGCGCATGGTGCCGGTGGCGGTGCAGGGCGCGTCCAGCAGGATGGCGTCGAACCGCTCCGCCGGCGCCCATTCCAGCACGTCCGCGACCGCCAGCTCCGCCTCCAGCCCCAGGCGGCGCAGGTTCTCGCCCAGGCGTCCGGCGCGCTTCGCATCCTTCTCCACCGCCGTGACCCTCGCCCCGGCGGCGGCGAGCTGCGCCGTCTTGCCGCCGGGCGCG
>NZ_BDLP01000421.1:0-3455 GCF_001950415.1 Roseomonas sp. TAS13 | reverse complement strand
GGGCGTCGGGCTGACGGCCACCACCGGCGCCAGCCCAGGCCCGGGGTCCGGGGACCGGCTCCGGTCCCCGGCGGAGAGGGGGTCCGGCGGGAGAGGCAGGGCCTCTCCCCCGGGGGCAGCCACGAAGCGCAACGCCAGAGCCCCGGCCAGGGAGAGCCATGACCGCCGAACTCGGACACTTCGCCCTGGCGCTGGCCTGCGCCATCGCGCTGGCGCAGTCGGTGCTGCCGCTCTGGGGCGCGCAGCGGGGGGAGGCGCGGCTGATCGCCGCCGCGCCGGGCCTGGCGCTGTCGGGGCTGCTGGCGGTGGCCGCCGCCTTTGGCGCACTGCTCTGGTGCTTCGCCAGCAACGACACCTCGGTGCTGGCGGTGGTGCAGAACAGCCATTCGGCCAAGCCGATGCTCTACAAGCTCTCCGGCGCCTGGGGGAACCACGAGGGTTCCATGGTGCTCTGGGTGCTGATCCTGGGCCTCTGCTCCGGCGCCGTGGCGCTGTTCGGCGGCAGCCTGCCGGGGGCGCTGCGGGCCAGGGTGCTGGCGGTGCTGGGCATGGTCAGCGCCGGCTTCCTGCTGTTCATCCTGGCCACCTCCAACCCCTTCACCCGGGTCTGGCCGGCGCCGATGGACGGGCAGGGGCTGAACCCGGTGCTGCAGGACCCCGGCCTCGCCTTCCATCCGCCGATCCTCTACGCGGGCTATGTCGGCTTCGCCGTCACCTTCGCCTTCGCCGTGGCGGCGCTGATCGAGGGGCGGGTGGATGCCGCCTGGGGGCGCTGGGTGCGTCCCTGGGCGCTGGCGGCCTGGAGCTTCCTGACGCTCGGCATCGCGCTGGGCTCCTGGTGGGCCTACTACACGCTGGGCTGGGGCGGGTTCTGGTTCTGGGACCCGGTGGAGAACGCCTCGCTGCTGCCCTGGCTGGCCGGAACCGCCCTGCTGCACACCGCCGTGGTGGTGGAGAAGCGCGAGGCGCTGAAGATCTGGGCCGTGCTGCTGGCGATCCTGGGCTTCGGCATGTCGCTGCTGGGCACCTTCCTGGTGCGCTCGGGCGTGCTGAACAGCGTGCATGCCTTCGCCAGCGACCCGCAGCGCGGCATCTTCATCCTGGTGCTGCTGGCGCTCTATCTCGGCGGGGCGCTGGCGCTCTTCGCCTTCCGCGCCCCGGCCATGGCGCCCGCCGGGCGCTTCGCGCCGCTGTCGCGGGAGGGGGCGCTGGTGCTGAACAACCTGCTGCTCTGCTCGATCACCGCGGTGGTGCTGGTCGGCACGCTCTATCCGATGTTCGCCGACCTCGTGCTGCACGCGAAGATCTCGGTCGGCCCGCCCTTCTTCAACACCGCCCTGCTGCCGCTGGTGGTGCCGCTGGTGGCGGCCACTGCCGCCGGACCGGTGCTGGCCTGGAAGCGGGCGCGGCTCTGGCCGGTGGTGGAGCGCCTCTGGTGGGCGGCGCTCTGTGCCCTGGGGGCCTTCCTGGTGACGCTCTGGATCGCGGGGGAGCGGATCGGCCCGGCGATCGGCTTCGCCGGTGCCGCCTGGCTGGTGCTGGGCGCCTGTGCCGACCTCGCCGGGCGCGTCGGGCTTTTCTCCCGCCCCGGCGGAGCGCTGGCCCGGGCCGCGCGCCTGCCGCGCGCCGCCTGGGGCGCCGCGCTGGCCCATGCCGGGCTGGGCGTGACGCTGGCCGGGCTGGCGGGGATGGGGCTGGCCACCGACAAGCTGGTGGCCCTGAAGCCCGGCGGCTCCACGGATTTCGCCGGCTATGAATGGAGGCTCGACGCGCTGCGCGACGTGACCGGCCCGAACTGGACGGCGCGGGAGGCACGGCTGGAGGTGCTGCGCGACGGCAAGGCGGTCACCGTCCTGACGCCGCAGCGCCGCTTCTTTCCGCTGGCCCAGACCACAACCGGGGAGGCCGCGATCCGCACCAATGCGGTGACCGACCTTTATGCCGTGATGGGGGAGGAGGGCATGGGCCGGGTGGTGCTGCGCCTGCACCACAACACGCTGGCGCCCTGGATCTGGTTCGGGGCGGTGGTGATGGCGCTGGGCGGCGGGCTGTCGCTTTCCGATCGGCGCGCCCGCGTCGCCGCGCCTGCCCGGAAGCCTGTCGCGGCGGAGAAGGAGGCCATCGCATGAGCGGGCAGGCGGGTGGACCCGATGCGGGCGGGGCATGTTTCACGGGAAGCACGCCTGCCGGGGCCGCGCGGCAGGCCGGCACGCCTCCAGCCGGGAAGCGCCCGAACTGGGGTCGCCGTGCCCTGCTGGCCGTGCCGCTCGGCGTCACGGCGGCGGCGGGGCTGGGCTTCTGGGGGATGCTGCGGGGGCTGCGGGACGGCTCCTATGACCCGACCGGCGTGCCCTCCGCCCTGATCGGCAGGCCGGTGCCCGCCATGCCGCTCGGGACGGTGGAGGGGCTGGGCGACATCCCGCCGCTGGACGTGGCCAGCCTGCGCGGTATGGAGCGGCCGGTGCTGGTGAATTTCTGGGCCTCCTGGTGCGTGCCCTGCACCATCGAGCATCCGCAGCTCATGCAGCTCGCCCGCGACGGGGTGCCCGTCTATGGCGTCAGCTACAAGGACAAGGCGCCGGAGGCCCGCGCCTTCCTGGAGCGGCGCGGCAACCCCTTTGCCCGGCTCGGCGCCGATGCCACGGGGCGGGTGGGGATCGAATGGGGCGTCTATGGCGTGCCCGAGACCTATTTCGTGGACCGGCAGGGCATCATCCGCTGGCGCTGGGCCGGGCCGGTGACGCCGGAGGTGGTGGAGCAGGACCTCCGGCCGCTGCTGCGGCGCTACGCATGATCCGGCGGCTTCTTCCCGCCCTGCCGCTGCTGGCGCTGCTGCTGTCCCCCGCCGCTTTGTCACCCGCCTGGGCCATCGACCGGCCGGAGGACCTGCTGCCCGACCCGGCGCAGGAGGAACGCGCGCGCGAGATCGGGCGCGAGTTGCGCTGCATGGTCTGCCAGAACCAGTCCATCGAGGACAGCGACGCCGACCTCGCCCACCAGCTCCGCCACATCGTGCGGGAGCAGGTCGCGGCGGGGCGCAGCAACGAGGATATCGTGCGCTTCCTGCACGACCGGTATGGCGATTTCGTGCTGCTCCGCCCGCCCGTGAACGGCGCCACCCTCCTGCTCTGGGCCACGCCCGCCCTGGCGCTGATGCTGGGGGTGGGCACGGTGCTGCTGCTGCGCCGCCGCCGGCCCGCGACCCTGCCGCAACTGAGCGAGGCGGAACGGCGGCGCCTCGCCGAGATCGAGGGCGAGGCGCAGGCCGGCAGGCCGGCCCCCCGCGAAGGAGGCGCCGCATGAGCTGGACCCTTTACGGCATCGCCGCGCTGCTCTGCCTGTCGCCCTTCCTCGTGACCCTCTGGCGCCCCGCCGCGCCGCGCGGCCGGCGCGAGGCCGATCTCGCCCTCTACCAGGCCCAGCGCGCCGAGCTGGATGGCCAGCTCGCGGAAGGG
>NZ_BDLP01000420.1:0-3460 GCF_001950415.1 Roseomonas sp. TAS13 | reverse complement strand
GCAATGCGCGGGCGGTGCTGGAGGCCTCGGGGGCGCTGAAGGGCTTCGAGGACCGGATCGCCTGGAGCGAGTTCCCGGCGGCGGCACCGCTGGTGGAGGCGCTGAACGCCGATGCCATCGACACCGGGCTGGTGGGGGATGCGCCCTTCACCTTCGGCGCGGCGGCGGGGGTGCCGGCCAAGGCCATCGCCGCGACGCGCGAGGACCGGGGCGGGCTCGCCATCATCGTGCCGAAGGACAGCCCGGTGAAGGGCATCCAGGACCTCGTGGGCAAGCGCATCGCCACGGGGCGGGGCTCGATCGGGCATCAGGTGGTGCTGGCTGCGCTGGAGCACGCGAAGCTGCCGCTGGATGCGGTGCAGTTCGTCTTCCTGCTGCCGGCGGATGCCAAGGCGGCCTGGTCGCGCGGGGCGGTGGAGGCCTGGGCGACCTGGGAGCCCTATGTGTCGCAGGAAGAGATCCTGAGCGGCGCGCGGATCGTGGCGAGCGGGCGCGGGATCACGCCGGGGCTGGGCTTCCAGGCGGCGCGCGACGACGCCATCGCGCGGCGGCGGGAGGACCTGTCGGAGCTGGTGCGGCGGCTGGCCCAGGCGCGGGAATGGGCCAATGCGAACACCGCCGGCTATGCCCGGACATGGTCGGGGCTGATGAACGTGCCGGCGCCGGTGGCGGAGCACTGGTTCGCGCGGGCGAAGACCCGGGTGGTACCGGTGGACGACGCCGTGGAGCGGGACGAGCAGGGAAACATCGACCTCTATCGCCGCGCCGGGCTGGTGCGGAAGCCGGTGGAGGCGAAGGATCTGCTGGATCGCAGCTTCGCCGGGGCGATCCGGGCCGGGCTCGGCGGGGCGTAGCCTGCCGCCACGGCGCGGTGTTTCGGGTGCCGCGTTCACGGGACGGTAGTTTTCCTGCCGCAACATGCCGCTGCCAGACAGACAGGGGCGCGAGGCATGTTGCGGCGGCTATCGATGAAATCCGTCCTGGGCGGGACGATCTGCGTTCTGGGCGTGCTGACGATCGGGACCTCCGTCCCCGATGTCTGGGGAGGCTGGACCCGGCGTGACAATGCCATCCGCGTCGCCGAGCTGTCGCGGGCGGATGCGGCGCTGTTCAGTGCGCTGAACGAGGCCCGGGTGGAGCGTTCCACCACCCTGGCGGCCATGATCCGGCCGGGCCAGGCGGATGAGGTGGCGCGGCGGCGGATCGCCGAGCGCCGGGCCAGCGGCGAGGAGGCCATGGGCGCCGCCCTGGCCAGCCTGTCCCGGGCGGAGGGCACGGCCGGCCTGATCGAGGCGCTGCGGCAGAATCGCGAGTCGATGGGCGCGCTCCGGGCGCGGCTCGATGCCAGCCTGAACCAGGAGGTGAGCGACGCCGCGGCGATCCAGGAGGCGACGCGGGCGACCCTGGCCTATACCGAGGCGCTCAGCCGTGCCGATGCCCAGATCATGGGGATGATCCGCGAGGCGGCACCGGAACTCGGCCAGGTGATGACGCTGAAGCAGGCGATCTGGAGCGCGCGCCTCGCGGCGGGGCAGATCGGCGGGTTGAACGAGACGCTGCTGGCGGCGGGCCGGGCGCCCACGTCAAAGGAGGCGGCCGACATCGCGGAATGGCATGGGCGGGTGCGCGGCAACTGGGACCAGGTGCTCGACATCGCGGCCCGGCCCGGCACGCCCGAGGCGGTGCGGCAGGCCCTGCTGCCGCTGCGCGAGGCCTTTCCGGACAGCTTCCTGGCGCGGCAGCGCGAGATCGATGGAGACCTGACGGCGGGGCGCCAGGCCATGCCGCTGGCGACCTTCCAGCAACGCAGCAGCGACGACGTGACGGCCGTGTCGGGCGTGGCGCTGGTGGCGCTGAGGCAACTGGTGGCGCGGGCCGAGGCGCGGGCCGAAGAGGCCGGCGTGACGTTGGCCGTCAACGTCATGCTGCTGTTGCTGGCGCTCGCCGTGACGCTGGGCGGGCTGTTTCTGGTGCTGCGCCGCGTCATCGCGCCGATCGGCGCGATGACCGGGGCGATGCGGCGGCTTTCCGTCGGGGAGCTGGAGGTGGAGATCCCGGGCCTCGGCCGGCAGGACGAGATCGGATGCATGGCCGGGGCGCTGGAGGTGTTCCGCGGGAGCATGGTGACGGCGCGTCGGCTGCAGGAGGAGCAGGAGGCGGCGCACCGGGCGGAGCAGCGGCGGGCCGAGATGCTGGGGCAGGTCGTGCGCGGCTTCGAGGGGCAGGTGGGCGAGATGGTTGGGATGCTCTCGGCGGCCTCGACCGAGCTGGAGGCGACGGCCCAGGGCATGTCCGCCACGGCGCGGGGCACGGACGAGCAGGCGGCGCGCGTCTCGGTCGCAGCCGGGGACGCCAGCCAGGGCGTGCAGACCGTGGCGGCTGCGGCGGAGGAGCTGAGCGCCTCGATCCAGGAGATCAGCCGCCAGGTGATGCAGGCGAGCGCGGTGACCTCGCGCGCCGTGGAGGGGGCGCGCCGTACGGACGAGACCATGCGCGCCCTGGCCGAGAGCAGCGGGCGGATCGGCGACGTGGTGCGGCTGATCGCCGATATCGCCGGGCAGACCAACCTGCTGGCGCTGAACGCGACGATCGAGGCCGCGCGGGCGGGCGATGCGGGCAAGGGCTTCGCGGTGGTGGCGTCGGAGGTGAAGAACCTGGCGGCGCAGACGGCGCGGGCGACCGAGGAGATCGGCCAGCAGATCGCGCAGGTTCAGGCAGCGACCCAGGGCGCGGTGGGCGCCATCGGGGAGATCACCCGCACCATCGGCGAGGTCAGCGAGGCGACGGTGACGATCGCGGCGGCGGTGGAGGAGCAGACTGCGGCGACGGCGGAGATCGCCCGCACGGTGCAGCAGACGGCGCAGTCCACCGAGGTGGTGACGGTGAGCATCGGCTCGGTCAGCCAGAGCGCGCAGGAGACCGGGCAGTCCGCCGGGGAGGTCCTGACCGCCGCGGGCGAGCTGTCGCAGCGGTCGGAACGGCTGCGGCAGCAGGTGCTGGACTTCGTGGAGAAGGTGCGGGCGGCCTGATGGAGCGGGGGCGGGTGACGCTTGTGCCCGCCCCGAGCCGTCAGGCCCCGAGCAGCCCGTTCTCGGCGGCCAGCGCCTCGCTGCCGGGAAAGGCGCGGGCGATGGCCTCCGGCGACAGGCGCAGGTGGTCGCGCAGCAGGCCCTTGGCGATGGCGCGCAGGTCGCGGGTGGGAGCGAGGTCGCGCTTCTCGAAAAGCTGTGCCTCGGCGAGCCCGGGCCAGTCGGCCAGGACCCGGCCGCCAGAGACGGCGCCGCCCATCAGGAAGGCAACCCCGCCCGTGCCATGGTCGGTGCCGTTGTTGCCATTGGCGCGAGCGGTGCGGCCGAACTCTGTCATCACCAGCACGGCGGTGTGCCTCCAGGCCTCGCCGAGCTGGCCGCGCAGCGCCGCCATGCCATCGTCGAGCTGGCCCAGCACGGGGGTCAGGCGG
>NZ_BDLP01000419.1:0-3479 GCF_001950415.1 Roseomonas sp. TAS13 | reverse complement strand
GCGCATGGGGCGGTCTGCCGGCCAGGGCGGCTCAGGCGCGGCCGGCACGAGCCGCCGTCTCGGCCTCCAGCCCGGCCAGCAGCACGCAGAGGGCGATGCCCTCGGAGGCGAGGCGCACGTTCTCCAGGCTGGGAAAGGTGGGGGCGAGGCGCAGGTTGCTGTCCCGCGGGTCGGCGCCGCCCGGCCAGGTGGAGCCTGCGGGGGTCAGCGCCAGCCCGGCCTCCTTTGCCAGGGCGACGACGCGCTTCGCCGTGCCGGGGCGGGCGTCGAGGCTGATGAAGTAGCCGCCCTCGGGCTTCGTCCAGCGCGCCACGCCGGTGCCGGCGAGGCGGGCTTCCAGCGCCTCCAGCACCGCGGCGAATTTCGGCGCGATCAGGGCGCGGTGGCGCTCCATATGGGCGGCGATGCCGGCCTGGTCGCGCAGGAAGCGGACGTGGCGGAGCTGGTTCAGCTTGTCCGGGCCGATGGTGCGCTTCTCGGCGGAGCGGAGGAACCAGGCGACGTTGGCGGGGGAGGAGGCGAAGAAGGCGAGCCCCGCCCCGGCCAGCGTGACCTTGGAGGTCGAGGCGAAGACGAAGGCACGGTCGGGGTTCCCGGCCTCGGCGCAGAGTTCCACGATGTTGGCGATGGCGTGCCGCGTGCCGGTCAGGTGGTGGACGGCATAGGCATCGTCCCAGAACAGGCGGAAATCCGCCGCGCCGGCCTTCATGGCGGCGAGGCGGCGGATCACGGCCCCGGAATAGACCTCGCCGCTCGGGTTCGAGTACTTCGGCACGCACCACATGCCCTTGACCGCGGGATCGGCGGCGAGGCGCTCGACCTCGTCCATGTCCGGCCCCTCGCCGGTCAGCGGCACGGGGATCAGGCGGATGCCGTATTCCTCGCAGATCACGAAATGCCGGTCATAGCCGGGCACGGGGCAGAGGAAGGCGACGTCTTCCTCCTGGCCCCAGGGACGCGCGCCGCCGGGGACGCCCTTCACCATCGACCACAGCACCGTGTCATGCATCAGGGCGAGGGAGGAGTTGTCGCCGACCACGACCTGGGAGGGAGGCACGCCCAGGATGGGGGCGTAGAGGGCGCGGGCCTCGGCGATGCCCTGGAGGCCGCCGTAGTTGCGGGCGTCCTCGCCGGCCTCGGTGGTGGTGTCGCCATTGCCGGGCAAGGCGAGCATGGGTTCGGTCAGCGAGAGCTGTTCCGGCGCCGGCTTGCCGCGCGTCATGTCGAGCTTCAGGCCGCGCGCCTTGAAGGCATCGTAGCCGGCCTGGATGCGGCCGCGCAGGGCTTCGAGTTCGGCGTCGCTCAACTCGGCGATGGCGGGCATGTCCGGCTCCCTCTGGGCGTCTCTCGGAGGCGTCTGGCCGGTCGGGCCGGCCGCAGGGGCCTCTTAGCCAGTCGCGGGCGGGGGGGTGAAGCGCCGCGTCGTGGATTCCGTCATGCACCCCGCTGTCATGCGGGCGCCGTGCCGCCTCGTGCACGCCCGGCCGCGTGCGTCACGGGCCCGGGAGGCGAGCCTGCCATGCCGGCGGGACTGGACGCTTCAACCCGACCCGATCCTGGTCTAGAGCAGGGGGCAGGTCGCGGCCCGCCTGTTGCGCCGGACCCGGCTCGCGGGCGCATCCTCCGGAGCCTCTGCCGGCGCCTCCAAGGACTTCTCATGACCTCACGCCCCTTCATCGGCCTGACCCTGGATGCGGAGGAGGCCGGCGGCTGGTCCAACCTGCCCTGGTACGCCATCCGCCAGAACTACCTCGCCGCCGTGGCCGGGGCCGGCGGCCTGCCCGTCGCGCTGCCGCACCTGCCGGCGCTGGCGGAGGACTATCTCGACCGCCTCGACGGGCTCGTGGTCACGGGCGGCGCCTTCGACGTGGACCCGGCGCTCTATGGCGCCACGGAGCGGCACGGGACGGTGACGCTGAAGGAGACGCGGACGGCCTTCGAGCTGGCGGTGCTGCGCGGCGCGCTGGCGCGGGACATCCCGGTGCTGGGCATCTGCGGCGGCGAGCAGCTTCTCGCCGTGGCGCTGGGCGGCACGCTGATCCAGCACATCCCGGATGCCGTCCCCGATGCGCTGCCGCACGAGCAGCCGAACCCCCGCGACGAGCCGGGGCACGAGGTCGCGGTGGTGCCGGGATCGCTGCTGGCGCGGGTGACCGGCGGCGCCGCGAGGCTGGCGGTGAACAGCTCGCACCATCAGGCGGTGGACTTCGCCGGGCCGGGCGTGGTGGTGAGCGGGACGGCGCCGGACGGCGTGGTGGAGGCCATCGAGCACCCCGGCTACCGCTTCTGCCTGGGCGTGCAGTGGCACCCGGAATACGCGGTGGACCCGCGCGACCCCGACATCTTCCGCGCCTTCGTGGCGGCCTGCCGCGAGGCGGCCCGCCAGCGCGCCGGGCTTCGCCCGGCGGAGCGGGTGACGGCATGACGGGGGCGGGGGACGGCCGGCCCGGCGGCGGGACGCCGGAGGACGACCGGCCCGGGGCCGACGGGGAAGATGGCGGGGAGCGCGGCGAGCGCATCGCGCGCTTCCTGGCCCGCGCCGGGATCGCCAGCCGCCGCGCCGCGGAGACGCTGATCGCGGAAGGGCGGGTGAAGCTCGGCGGGCGCGTGGTGGAAACGCCGGCCACCTTCGTCTCGCCCGGCGATGCGGTGTCGGTGGACGGGCGGGCGGTCGCGGCGCCGGAGCACACGCGGCTGTTCCGCCACCACAAGCCCGATGGGCTGGTGACGACGCACAAGGACCCGCAGGGGCGGCCCACGGTCTTCGAGAAGCTGCCGGCGGGCCTGCCGCGCCTGATCTCGGTCGGGCGGCTGGACCTGAACAGCGAGGGGCTGCTGCTGCTGACCAATGACGGCGCCCTGGCCCGGAAGCTGGAGCTGCCCTCCAACGGCTGGATCCGCCGCTACCGCGCCCGGGTGCATGGCCGGGTGGACGAGGCGGCGCTGGCCTGGCTGGCCAAGGGCATCACGGTGGAGGGGGTGAAGTACGGGCCGATCCAGGCGGGGCTCGATTCGCGCCAGGGGACGAATGCCTGGCTCACGGTCTCGCTGCAGGAGGGCAAGAACCGCGAGGTGCGCCGCGTGCTGGCGCATCTGGGCCTGCAGGTGACGCGGCTGATCCGCACCGCCTATGGCCCCTTCCAGCTCGGCAGCCTGCCACGCGGCGCGGTCGAGGAGGTCAACGCCAAGACCATGCGCGACCAGCTCGGCCTCGACGTCGCGCCCCGCATCCCGCGTGGCCGCGAGCTGGCGGCGCAGGCCGCCGACGCCGCCCCCGAGGCCGAGAAGCGCCGCCGCCCGCCCCGTGCCCGCCGCGCCGGCGACCCCTACCTCAATCCCTGGGGCACCGGCCGCCGCCGCGGCGAATCCTGATGGGAGCCGCTTTCCGGTTCGAGCCTGGGAACCGGGAGGCGCTGCCTCCCGGACCCTCCGCTCAGGGGGATAGTATCCCCTGTCTCTTGATCACATCTACGCACAGC
>NZ_BDLP01000418.1:0-3489 GCF_001950415.1 Roseomonas sp. TAS13 | reverse complement strand
GGGCGATGGTCTCGGCCGGATCGTGCGAGCCGATCAGCGCCAGCACGGCGCCCTGGACACGGGTGGCGAGGCTGTCGCCGGAGCGGGCGGCGCGGGCGGTGTCGCGCAGGGCATGGCGCTCGGCGGCCAGCATCGCCGCCATGTGGTCGGCCAGCCTTTCCCCATGCACGCGGCGGGGCGGTTCCAGGCGGCGGTAGAGGGCGGGACGCTCGGCCAGGAAATGCGGCCGGGCGGCGAGCCAGGCGGCGATGCGCTCGGCCTCGTCGTCCTCCTCGGTTTGGGGAAGCAGGGTCATCCGGGCCCGATCCTGCCTCCCCGGCGGGCAGAAGGCCAGCGCTGCGATGCGGAAGCCGGGCGCGCGGACGGCGCCGGGCAGGAGGCGCCGGGCAGGATGCGCCGGACCGGGGCGCGATGGGCGCGCCTTTCCCGGGGTGGTAGGAGGAGGGGGTGGCGCTTGCGGACCGCGCCTTCCCGATGCTTCCCCTTTGGCGGACGAGATGACCAAGGACCAGGATTTCGAGATCTTCCTGGCGGCCCCGCCGGGGCTGGAGGCGGTGCTCCACGACGAGGTGCGCGGCAAGGGGTTCAGGCAGGCCAAAGCGGTGCCGGGGGGCGTGACGATCCGGGGCGGCTGGCCGGAGGTGTGGCGCGCCAACCTGTGGGTCCGCGGCGCGGGGCGGGTGCTGGCGCGGCTGGACACGTTCCGCGTGACGCATCTCGCCCAGCTCGACGCGCGGGCGCGGCGGGTGGAATGGGGGCCGGTGCTGCGGCCGGACGTGCCCTTCCGGGTCGAGGCCTCCTGCGCCGGGTCGCGCATCTATCACAGCGGCGCGGCGGCGGAACGGATCGCGCGGGCCATCCACGAGACGGTGGGGGCGCCGGCCTCCGACGAGGCGGAACTCGTGGTGCGGGTGCGGATCGAGCGGGATGTCTGCACGATCAGCCTCGATACATCCGGCGAGCCGCTGCACCGGCGCGGCTTCAAGCCCGAGGTGAATGCGGCGCCGATGCGGGAAACGCTGGCCTCGCTGTTCCTGCGGCAATGCGGCTTCACCGGCGGCGAGAGCGTGGTGGACCCGATGTGCGGCTCCGGCACCTTCGTGATCGAGGCGGCGGAGATCGCGGCACGGCTGAACCCCGGGCGGGGGCGCTCCTTCGCCTTCGAGAAGCTGGCGAGCTTCGACGCGGAGGCCTGGGCGGCGATGCGGGCGGTGAGGAGCGCGCGGGAGCCGGCGGCCCTTTGCTTCGGCAGCGACCGGGATGCCGGGGCGGTGGCGATGAGCCGCGCCAATGCGGAGCGCGCCGGGGTGGCGGCGTTCACGCGTTTCCACCAGGGGCCGATCGGCGCGCTGGAGGTGCCGGAAGGGGCCGTGCCGGGGCTGGTGATGGTGAACCCGCCCTATGGTGGGCGGCTCGGCGAGCGGGGGGCGCTGCTGCCGCTGTACCAGACGCTCGGGCAGGTGCTGCGGCAGCGCTTCGCCGGCTGGCGCGTGGGGATGGTGACCAGCGAGGCGCGGCTGGCCCATGCCACGGGGCTGCCTTTCCTGCCGGCGGAGGCGCCGGTGCCGCATGGGGGGCTGCGGGTGACGCTGTACCGGACCGGCGTGCTCGGCTGAGGCCGCCGGGGCGCCCTGCGGCCCCGCATGGGCGGGGCGTTCCGGGCTGACGCGCTGCGGCCGGGGCCAGCCATTGGGGCGGCGGGAGCCCTACCACATGGTCTGGCGGGCGCGCTCGGCCCAACCGTTGTCATAGGCCTCGCCGCCGACCCGGCCCTGGCTCATCTCCGCCAGGATCTGGCCGGGGGTGGGCAGGGTCCTGGGATCGACCTGGCTGTCCTGGCGCCAGAGGCCGGAGCGGATGATCGCGCGGGCGCACTGGAAATAGACTTCCGTCACCCGGATCACCATCACGGTCCGCGGCGCCTTGCCCTCCACGGCGAAGGATTCGAGCAAAGCGGGATCGTCGTCGATGGTGGCGCGGCCGTTCACGCGCATGGCGTTGCCGATGCCGGGGATCAGGAACATCAGCCCGACGCGCGGGTCGCGGACCACGTTGCGCAGGCTGTCGATGCGGTTGTTGCCGCGGCGGTCGGGCAGCAGGAGCGTGCCGGGATCGGCGATGCGGACGAAGCCCGTCCTGTCGCCGCGCGGGGAACAGTCCAGCCCCTCCGGCCCGCAGGTGGCCAGGGCCAGGAAGGGCGCGGCCTCGATGAAACGGCGGTATTGCGGGGTGATGTGGCCGGCGACCTTGGCGGTCGAGGCCTCTCCGACGGCGCCGAACTCGCCGTAGATGCGTTCCAGTTCCTCGATCGTGGCGATGGCGGCCATGGCGGTGCGCTCCGTCTCCCGTGACAGGGCGTTGCTAGACGAGGTGCCGGGGGCGGCATATCGAATAGTTGTCGCCGATCTGTGCGGAAAGATCACGGAGGTCCGGTCCTGCGCCAGTTGCCGCCCCTGTCCACGCTGCGGGCCTTCGAGGCCACGGCCCGGCTGGGCTCCGTCACGCGGGCCGCGGCGGAGCTGGGGCGCACGCATGGGGCGGTGAGCCGGCAGATCCGCAGCTTGCAGGAGGCAGCGGGCTGCGCGCTGTTCGACAAGGCGGGGACGGGGCTGCGCCTGAACGCGCGCGGCGAGGCGCTGCTGCGCGTGGTGGCGGAGGCGCTGGACGGGCTGGAGGGCGGCTGGGCGCGGCTGCTGGAGGAGGCGCGGGGGCCGGCGGTGCATGTGGCGTGCAGCGCGACCTTCGCCATGCGCTGGTTGGTGCCGAGGCTGGGCGAGTTCCACCAGCGGCATCCGGGGGTGCGGCTGCGGCTTTCCATGACCACGGCGCGGGAGGTGCGGTTCGAGGGGGCGGCGCTGGTGATCGCCTGGGACCGGGGCTCCTATCCGCCCGCCGACCAGGCGCGGGCGATCCTGCTCGGCCCGGTGGCGGTGGGGCCGGTCTGCGCGCCCGGCTATCCGGTCCGGGTGGAGGCGGGGCGGCTGCGGATGGCGGTGCGGATCGCGCATGAGCATACGGGCCGGGCCTGGGACGGGTGGGCGGCGGAATCCGGGCGCGCCGCCGCCTGGGAGGAGGAGTTGCGGTTTCCTCACACACATCTGTGCATCGGGGCGGCGCTGGCCGGGCTGGGCGTGGCCGTGGCCGAGCAGCGGCTGGTGGCGGAGGATGTGGCGGCCGGGCGGCTGGTGGCGCCCTGCGGCTTCACGACCCTGCCGGAGCGATGGGGGGCGGTGCCGTTCTCCGACAGTGTGGAGACGGGGGCGGGGCGGGAATTCGTGACGTGGCTGCGGGGGGCGCTGGGCTGAGGGCGCGGGAGGCGCGCTCATGGCCAGGACCAGCGCTATGCGGCAGAAGAGACTTATTAGTCGGCCTTGAACAACGTCTTCAGGCTGTCGCCCCTGCGAGCAGGGTGCGGCCTGTCGGGACGCTGGCTTGGCTGATCGGGGTGAGGATTGCCTGTCGGAGGGCGGCGAGGAGAGCGGCCAAAAG
>NZ_BDLP01000417.1:0-3497 GCF_001950415.1 Roseomonas sp. TAS13 | reverse complement strand
GCGGGAGGTCGTCGCCGTCACTGGCACCGGCCGCGGTGCCGTGCTGGTGGGCGCGGCGGGCATCGCCACCGCCGTGGCGCAGGCCGCTCCGGCGATCCAGGCGCTGGGCACGCTGGCGCCCGCCGTCGCCATCGCGGTCATCCTCGCGGCCGTGGTGGGCGTCCTCGCCTGGCGGCTGCGGCGGCCCGCATGAACGCCTTCGCCGCGGCCATGGACGCGCTGGCCGCGGATCCGAACATCGGTACGGGGGCGAGCTATCGCACGGGCGGGACCGGGGCTCCGGTCCTGCTCCGCGTGGTCCGCTCGGCGCCGGATCGGCTGGGCGACGCCTTCGGCACCAGCGTGATCCAGGCCAGCGATGTCCTGACGGTGGCCATCGCCGTGCTGCCCGCGGTCGAGGCGGACGACACCTTCACCCTCGGCGCCGACACCCTGACCGTCCAGCACGCCGAGCGCGACGCTGCGGGCATCGCCTGGCGCGTCTTCTGCCGCCGATAGGAGCACCGCCATGATCGACCCCGAACGCATCGGCGGCATCGTCGGTGAGGCGCTGCTCGCCGGCGCCCTGGGTGCGCTCGGGGCGATGGCGCGCTTCTCCTCCACCGACCGACCGCTGCTCACCCGCGCCTATCTGCTGCACGCGTTGGCCGGCGGCAGCCTCGGCACCGGCGCCTGGCTGATCGCCCACGCGTTGGAGCTCGACGGCTGGTGGCTGTTTGCCGTCGCGTGGCTGGCCGGCACGCTCGGCTACGCCGCGCTGCACGACCTGCTGCTGCGCATCCTCAGCCGCAAGTTCGGCGGGCGCTGATCCATGCGGCTCGGCGCCAGCATCGTCGGCGACCTGCGCAAGATGCTGGCCGATGAGGTGAAGGCGGGCGAGCGCGCGGCCATGACTGCCATCCGCGCCGAGACGGAGCAGGTGAAGGCCGAGCTGCGCCGCCAGGTCACCAACGCCTTCTCGGGCAACGCGCGCGGTATCGCCAATGCCTGGCGGTCGATGATCTTCCCGCGGAGCGGGCGGTCGCTGCGGCCGGCGGGGCTGGTCTTCACCAAAGTGCCGAACGTCATTGATGCCTTCGAGCGTGGCGCGCTGATCCGCGCCAAGGGTGGGCGGAAGTTCCTCGCCATCCCGACCGGCTTCAACGCGGCGCGTGGGCGCCGGGGACGTGGCGAGAAGGGCATGCGCGTGGCGCCAGCGCAGATGGTCGCCTCCGGCCAAGCCTTCCTCCGGCCCTTCAAGTCGGGCCGAGGGTTCGTCTGGTGCCTGCCGCTGCGCCAGGGCGAACAGACCGGGCGCCGGCGCCGGACCCGTCTCGTGGCGGGCGGCGTCACCGAGGTCGGTACCGCCAATCGCAAGGGCCGCGAGGCCTGGGCGCGCGGCCTGCTGGAGCAGGGGATGGTGCCGATGTTCCTGCTGCTGCCGCAGGTGAAGCTCGCCAAGCGGCTCGACGTGCGCGGCGCGGCCGAGCGCGGGCTGCGCCGGCTTCCCGCCCGGTTCGTGGCGGCCTGGCAACGCGAGAGCGGGAGGTCCGCGTGAGCATCCGCGAGGCAGCCATCGCGGCGCTGCACAGCCGGCTCGTGACGTCGCTGGCCCTCCGGAACCCCGCGCCGCTGGTGCTGCGCGGCGAGACCATCCCGCAGCGCATCCCCGCCGGTGGACTGGTCGTCGTTCGCGACGGCGAGGCGGTGGAGGAGACGCCGATCCTCTCGCCGCTGGCCTGGCAGATCGAGCATCGCGCCGAGGTCGAGATCACCGTCGCCGGCGCAACACCCGCCGCCCGCAACACCCTGCTCGACGCGCTGCTGGTCGATGTCGCCGCGGCCATCGCCGCCAACCGCACGCTGGGCGGCGCGGTCGAATGGGCGCAGCCCGGCAGCGCGTCCTTCGAGGATGTCGAGTTCGAGGGCGCGGCCGCGGCGCGTGCCGCCGCCATCCCCGTCACCCTCTGGTTCACCGTCGCCGGCTCGCCGCTGGCCTGATCCCCCTCCAGGAGAAAGCCCATGCCCCGTGCCATCGGCGCGAATTGCCGCCTGCTCATGCTGCCCGAGACCGTCTACGGCACCGCGCCTGGCAGCAACTGGCGGCGCATGCCATTCCTGTCCTGCGACCTGGGCGCTGAGCAGCCGCTGCTCGATGCCGACGTCATCGGCGTGGGCAGCAACCGCGATCCGGCCGCGCCTTTCCTCGACACGGTGACGGTCGCCGGCCAGGCGGTGGTGCCGGTGGACCTGATCAACATCGGGCACTGGCTGCGGCTCCTTCTCGGCGCGCCCACCACCACCGGCACGACCAACTTCATCCACACCTTCGGCTCGGGCGCGGCATTGCTGCCCAGCAACGCGATGGAGATCGGCTATCCGGACGTCCCGAGCTTCGACGTCTGCACCGGCGTGCGGGCCGACACGCTGGAGATGGACTTCACGCCCACCGGCGCGGCCACCGCTTCCTTCGGGTTGCTCGGCCAAGGCTCGGTGCGGACGGGTGCGACGTCAGGCGGCACGCCAACCAGCGCCGCCTACACAGCCTTCAACAAGGCGCAGGGGTCGATCACCCGCAGCGGCTCGGCGCTGGCGCAGGTTACCGGGGCGCGGCTCACCTACGCCAACGGGATGGAGGCGGTGCGGACCATCCGTGCCGACCGCCGCGTCGAGGGCGTGGATCCCGGCATCGCGCGCTGCACCGGCCAGATCACCGTGCGCTTCGAGAACACGACGCTGCTGGCCCAGGCACAGGCCGGCACCTCGGCGGAATTTGCGCTGGCCTTCACGATCGATGCGAACCGCAGCCTGACCATCACGCTGCACGAGGTCTATCTGGCGCTCGCCAAGACGCCGATCGAAGGGCCGGCCGGGGTGGAGGCAAGCTTCGACTTCAGGGCCGCGTTCAACGCGACGGCGACGCGCATGATGACGGCGGTGCTGCGTAACCAGCAGGCAGCGAGCGAGTACGCATGAGCATTCCGTGACAGGCTGCTTTGGCGCTGACAACAGACAGTCCGTCCAGCATGGCGCAGCAGTGGGAACATGTGTTGCCGGCCTACCGGTATGCCCGGAGCGTGAACAGCCCCTCGGTCACTTGTCTTGGTACGTGGCGAACGATCAACGGACAGGTCTAAGGATTTCGGAGCAACGATCGGAGTGCGCCAACCGTGCATCCGAGCCACTTTGCTTCTACTGCATCACCGGGAGCCCCACATGCCAGCCGCCGTCTCATCGGCATCACCCCGAGCCGCCGAACCTCTCGCCCCATTCGCCACCGAGGCCGAGCGCTGGGCGGCGCTCCGCGCCCGCGACCCGGCGGCCGACGGCCACTTCCTCTACTCGGTCCGCACGACGGGCGTGTACTGCCACCCCTCCTGCGCCGCCCGCCCGGCGCGGCCGGAGAACGTCCGCTTCCACGCGACGCGCGCCGAGGCCGAGGCGGCCGGCTTCCGCCCCTGCCGCCGCTGCCGCCCGGACCTGCCGCCGCGCGCCGAGCGCGAGGCGGCCGTTGTCGC
>NZ_BDLP01000416.1:0-3497 GCF_001950415.1 Roseomonas sp. TAS13 | reverse complement strand
TGTGATCAAGAGACAGGCCGCAGCAGGATGTCACCCAGCAGCGCCTGGGCCTCGGCCTGTTCCGCGCCGCCCTGGCGCACCGCGGCCTCCAGCGTCGCCTCGGCCTGCTGCACCTGACCACGGGCGATCTGCGACCGGGCGGTGTTGACCGCTCCGGCATAGCTCGCGCCGTCCAGCGCCTGCCCCCATTTGCGGCGGCCCTCCTGCGGGTCGGCCGCGATGGCGCGGGCCAGCAGGGTCTTCGCCTCGTTGCTGCGACCCTGGCGGAGCCGCACCAGCCCCAGCCCGCCCAGCGCGTCGGAATCCTCGGGCGCCTGTTGCAGCACCGCCTGGAAGGCCGCCTCCGCCGCGGCGACGCGGTTGCCGTTCAGCGCCTCGAACCCCGCCTGGCGGCGCGCGCCCATCTCGTCCTGCGGGGTGCGGGCCGGGTTGCGGGCCTCCGCCAGTTGCCGCTGCGCCTGCTGGTCGTCCGGATAGCGCTCCAGATAGGCTTCCAGCCCGGGGATGGCCGAGGCACTGGCCCCGTCCCAGCTCAGCGCCTGCCGCCAGGAGTTCCGCGCCTGCTGCGCCATGTCGGGGCTGCCGGCGAGTTGCTGGAGAAGGCGGATGCCCTCCGTGCGCGAGCCCTCGCGCCAGGTGAGGACCTGGGCAAGGGCGAGCTGCAGGGCCCGGTTGCCCGGATTGCGGTCCAGCAGCCGCTTCAGCCCGTCCCGGCCCTGGGCATAGCCGTCGGGCGTCCCCGCCTGGGCCTGGTAGTATTCCTGCGCGAAGACATCCGGCGGGGTGCTGCCGCCGAAGATCTGCCGGTAGCGCGCCACCGCCGCCGCGTTCTGCCCCGCCTGCGCCAGCCGCCTGGCCTCGGCCACCTGGGCCGGGTCGGCGGAGGCGCCGCGGAGCTGGGTCTCGGTGCTGCCCACCACGGAATTGCCGGGCGCGACCTGACGCAGCCGCGCCAGGGTGCGGTCCGCCGCGGCCCGGTCGCCCTGCTGCGCCTGGGCCTGGGCGAGGCCGGACAGCGCCGCGACATTGTCGGGATCGGCGGCCAGCACGCGTTCCAGCGCCCGGATCACCTGGTCCGTCCGACCCTGGCCACGCCAGTAGTTCGCCTGGTCGAGCAGGACCTGGATCGCCCGGTCCTCCGCCCGGGCCGCCGCCGGCAGCACCGGCAGAGCCGTGGAGGCAAGGAGCAGCGCCGCGAGATGCGGCCTGGAGCGGGGTGCCGGCATCAGATCTGGGCCCTGAGGCGGGCCGCGACGCGCCGCCGGATGATCCAGTAGGACGGGGCGGCCAGCAGCAGCGCCGCACCGACCACCAGGAGCAGAACCATGTCCGGCCGGTTGCCGAGGTAGAGCTGCGGCCAAAGCCAGACCGGCAGGCTGCCTACCGAATAGGTCGGGCTGATGCGGTAGGATTCGACCCGTCCGCCGGACAGCCAGGCCACGTCGCCCTGGATGCGCGGCAGCTGGTCCGGGTCGCTCAGCGCGTTCAGCATGGCCTCGACGCCCTGCGGCGTGGTGCCGGTGACCGCCACCAGCGTCCGTCCCGACTGGAGCGGGCTTTCGGTGCCGATCATGATGCCCTGGCCGTCGCCCGGCCCGGACACGACGGCGTTCAGCCGTGTCCGGTCGCGCAGCCGGTCATCCGACAGGAAGAAGTTGCGGAAGTTCTCCATCGGGCTTGGCAGCGAGACCTGAAGGCGGTTGCCGTCCAGCCGGACCGGGCTGTCCCGGAGCAGGCGCGCCAGCGCCGGCACGCGGTTGAGCGAGCCGACCACCAGCAGGTTGCGGTCCACCACGCTGTCCAGGGTGCTGGAGTGGGCGATGGCCAGGCGCAGGGCCGGCAGGCCGGTATTGGCCGCCAGCCGTCCGATCAGCCCCATCGCGTGGGAGAGTTCCAGCGAGGTCGGACGGTCCGGCAGCACCAGCGCCGTATCGGAAAGATCCGCGAGCTTGGTGTAGGGGAAGCCGGAGCCCGCGAAGAAGGCGAGGTTCGGCAGGGCGGTGAAGCGGTAGGAGCGCGACAGGTCGATCGTGCTGTCCGGGTCGATCGAGGCGCGGATGTCGCCCGGGATGGCGGTGCAGTCGCCCCGGTTCAGCGGCCGCATGTCGAAGCGCATCTGCAGGTTGTTCAGCCCGAAGATCAGGTAGGACGGCAGCCCGGCCGAACCGGTGCCACGGTCGTCGCCGAGGCCCACGCCCAGTTGCCGCGCCACCCAGCTCCATGGCCAGGCCGGGTCGCCCTCGCGCAGCGGCAGGGATTTCAGGTAGTTGCCGTTCAGCGAGACATCGAGGCGGGAGACCTGGAGATCCGTCACCGGCCCCGGCGGGGCGCGGAAGAACAGGTCCACCGGGATGGATCGCTGCCGCCAAGTATAGACGTCGGGCGCGGTCCGGAAGGGCACGGCGATGTTGCCGGGCGCGAAGCCGTAGGACTGGAGCTCCGAGGGGTCCACCAGCTCGCCGAAGCGCACCGGCCGCTCCGTACGGATCCAGCGCGGCGCGTCATAGGGCTGGCGTGCCGGGATGTCGGGCGCCGAGACCAGGGAGGCCTCGCCCGACAGCCCCTGGCTCGACACGGCGAGCGCCTGCGCCGCGGCGACGGCCTCGGCCCCGGTGCGGCCGCCGATGACCAGAAGGATCGACTCCGGGTCGGTGGGGTTGGGCACCAGCGCCAGGGTCGGCCCCTCGAAGCGGGGCAGCGCCACGCCGGGCACGGAATCCGCGCCCACCGCCACCACCACGCCATTGCCCCGGGTCGGCGGGGCGCTGGAGGCCGGGAAGCTGGCGCCGCGGTAATCCGCCTGCACCGCGAACCAGGAGGAGGCGATCAGCGCCGCGCGCGCCACGTCGTTGCTGGCATCGGCCGCCACCACGAAGGGCAGGACCAGCGGCACGCGCAGCTGCACCCGGTCGAAGAAAGGCGCCGGCAGCCGTGCCAGGTCGCGCGGCATGGCCAGGCGCTCGGTGGTCAGTTCCAGCACGGACTGGTCCGAGATGGTGGACCAGAGCAGCCCCGAGAGCGGATCGTTGCATTCCGCGGCATAGCGGCCGGTGAAGCGAAAGTTCAGCCGGTTGGTATCGGCGAAGAAGACCGGGTTGATGGGGAACTCCAGCGGTCCGAAGCTGGGCCGCGCACGCTCCGGCGTGATGGCGCCGACGAACTGCTCGTTCAGCGTCATCGCGATCTGCGACAGTTCCGGGATCAGGGCCGGGCTGGTGGCACCGCGAAGCACGAGCTTCGCACCCGTCACCACCTCGTCCTCCCGCACTCCGAAGAGGATGCCCTGGAGGTCCGTCAGGCCGCGGAGCTGCATCGGGGATTGCAGGCCGAGGTCGCGCAGCGTGCGTCGCAGCACCCGCCCCTGGGACGCAGCGGCCGGAACCGACGTGCCGGGGGTGGCGCCCGGCGCGCCCTGGGTCGCCGCCGGGGCCGGCGCCTGCCCCGGCGCAGGGGCCGCGGCCGGAGGCTCGGCCGCCGCGGGCTGGTCGGACTGGGGC
>NZ_BDLP01000415.1:0-3497 GCF_001950415.1 Roseomonas sp. TAS13 | reverse complement strand
TTCGCCTTACGGTGGAGCTGTGCGTAGATGTGATCAAGAGACAGGCTGGTCGCGGCTGTCCTGCATGTCCTGCATCTTCGGGTCGGCCTCGCAGTGGGCGACGATCCGCCTGATCGCGCCGGTCCTGTTCGAGCGCATCGCGGCCTACGAGGAGCGCTTCGGCCGCACCATCCAGCGCGCCCGCTCCGTTCGCGCGCTGGCCGATCTCGGCCGCCCCTATCCCGCCGCCCTCGCGCGACCCGATCTCGTCTCCCTCGCCCTGAGCACGCTCTGGGACCTGCCGATCCTCGGCCCGCCCGCAGGCTGGACGCATCCGGCCGGCGCCTTCGGCGAGGCCGCCGGCCCGACCTGAACCCTGCACGGGCGGCCGCACCCGGCTCCGCGCGATGCCACCACCCCGACCGAACACAAAGGAGGCCCCATGGGCTGGCTCGTTTCCGATCGCCCGCTCGTCCGCGAGACGCCGGCAGAGCACCTGACACGCGACTACACGACCGACGACGAGCACGGCCGCACCGAGGTCCTGGCCGCATCGCAGGTCGGCCGCGCGGTCTACATGGCGGTACGCCGGACGGAGAAGGCCGGTCCGCGTGCCGGCCGTCCCTATGTCTTCGCCGCCGTGATCCTGGTGTTCAACAACGCCCGGGACGGCTTCGGCCGCAAGGACATGGACGAGACCGCTGGCCCCTGCGAGGTGGCCTGCCCACCCCGCATCATGGCGCTCCTTTCCCCGGTCGAGGAGCTGCCATCGCCCGGCTACGCGGCCGACTGGCGCGCGCGGGTGGACTCAGCCCGGCTGGAGCGGCGCGGGGTCGCCGCCAGCAGGAAGCATCTGCTCCCGGGTCAGCGGGTGCGGCTGACCGAGCCCCTGAGTTTCTGCAAGGGCGCCGTGGTCGCCACCGAGTTCGAGGTGGTGCCGACGCCCGCCGGACGGCGAGGCCCGATCTTCCGGCCGGTCGGGCATGCTTTCCTGTGCCGCCTGCCCTCGCGCCTCCTGACCGTGGCCATGACGGTCCCGGCCCCGGCGGTGACGTGATCCCCAGGGAGGATGCACCGGACCCGGTGCCGGGACCGGGGCCGCATCCCCTCGACAGCTGCGAGGACCGCTGTCGCCTGCGGCTGACGCTGCGCGACGGCCGCGTGATCGAAGGCCTGCACAATGCCGTCCCCCCGAGGTGCGGACCGACCCGTTCTCGGTCCCGAACATGCTCGCCGCGCTGCTCGGGCGGGGCCTCAAGGCACAAATCACCCGATTGGGTGACCCGTCGCATCAGCGCGGCCACATCCAGGTGGAGATGCCCGTGAAGGGCCGGGCGCGCTTCGTGCTGATCGGGGAGCCACGCCACGGCACGATCGGCTGGCGGGCGGTCTGGGACGGCAACGACAGCAAGCCCGGCCTTCGGCGGCGGCGACTGTCCGAGGCGACCGAGGCCTACCGCCGGATGCTCGCGGCCATGCGGGAGGGGTGCCGCTCCGTCCAACCGGACCTGTTCGGCTGAACCATACCCTCCTGTGCTCATGGGCGCCTGTCCTCATGAACACATGAGGGAATGAGGAAAGGAGGGGAGACGGGGCAGGACGAGGAGATGGGCGCTGCCACCGCGCTCCGGGGCGCGGCAAGGGTGCGTCGGCTACCGCCTCCCGCCGCTGCGCGGCGCCCTTGCCCCGCCCCGGACCGGGCGGCCGGCTCGGAAGTGTCTTGAGAGACAGGATACGAGGAGAGCAGGGCATGAGGCAGCGATACAGGGTCTGGCTGGAGGGGCTGGACGAGCGCAGCCGGGCGCTGGTGCGCCTCGGCGGTGCCTGGTCCCAGCGCCACTGGGCCAACACCGGCTTCTTCGACGTTCCCGGCCAGGTGATGCGGGATCTGGTCGCGGCAGGCTACGCCGAGAGCCGCAAGCCATCCCCGAATTGCCCCACCGAGTACCGTGGGCTGCCGCCGGCGGTGTTCGCCGCGCAGCCGATCAAGCGGACCAGCCCCGCCTTCGGCACCTGAGCCGCTGACGGGCGCCTGAGCGCCCGGACCGCGGACCCTACGAACCCCCACCACGCAGAACGCCGCCGCGCCAACCCGGTCGCCCCTTCGGGCCACCGGGCGCTCGCGCGTGCGCGCACGGAGCCGATCCCATGGCCAAGGCCGCCCCGTCCTCCCAGCTCAGCCTGTTCGATACCACCGCGCTCTCCTCGCCCTTCTCGCTGTTCGGCGACGGCGGCGGCGGCCTCCTGCCTGCCGCGGGAGGCGAGGACGACGAGGAGGAGAGCGCGTCGGCGCCGCTCGCGCCCGCCATCCCGCGCGTGGTGGCCCGGGACTTCCGACTCACCACCGAACGCGGCCTCGCCGCCGGCTGGAAGGCCCGCGCGGCCGACAACCTGGCCGCCATCCGGCTGATGCAGCGGATCGAGGGCGAGACCCGGCCGGCCACGGCCGAGGAGCAGGCGATCCTGGCGCGCTTCGTCGGCTACGGGGCAGGCGATCTCGCCAACACCCTGTTCCGCCGCCCTGGCGAGGACTGGCGCGACGGCTGGGCCGAGCAGGGGGATGGGCTGGAGCAGGCAGTGTCGGCCAGCGAGCACGCCTCTCTCAGCCGCTGCACGCAATATGCCCACTTCACCCCGGAATACATCGTGCGGGCAGTCTGGGCCGGCCTGGGCCGCATGGGCTTCCGGCGCGGTGCCATCCTGGAGCCGGGCTGCGGCACCGGCCAGTTCCTGGCCCTGCGCCCGGATGGGATCGAGGACTGCTCGGCCGTCACCGGCATCGAGATGGACCCGGTGACCGCCCGCATCGCGGCGTTGCTGTATCCGAAGGCCTGGATCCGCAACGAGGATTTCTGCCGCGCGAAGCTGGTCGAGAATTACGACCTCGCCATCGGCAACCCGCCCTTCTCGGACCGCACCGTGCGCGCCGAGGACCCGGCTGGCCGGCTCGGCCTCAAGCTGCACGACTACTTCATCGCCCGCGCCGTGGAGCGCCTGCGGCCGGGTGGGCTGGCCGCCTTCGTCACCAGCCACGGCACCCTGGACAAGGTGGACCCGAAGGCACGCGAGCACATCGCCGGCATGGCCGACCTGGTGGGCGCCATCCGTCTGCCGGCGGGTTCTTTCGCGGCGGCGGCCGGCACGGACGTGGTGGTGGACATCCTGTTCCTGCAGCGTCGCGAGCGCGGCGCCGCCCCGAACGGGGTGGAGTGGGTGCATCTCGCCGAGGTGGTCCCGGCCACCGACGGCGAGGCCGCCATCCACGCCAACGCCTGGTTCGCGACGCACCCGGAGATGGTGCTGGGCCGCCACGGGTGGACCAGCGGGCCGTTCGGCCTTGCCTACGACTGCGCCCGCGACGGCCGCGACCTCGACGCCGCCCTGGCCGAGGCCATCGCCCGACTGCCCGAAGGCATCCACCAGCCCCCGGCCACCGCCGCGGCGCCCGTGCGGGCCGCGAAGCCCACCGTGCAGGCTGTCTCTTGATCACATCTACGCACAGCTCCACCGTAAGGCGA
>NZ_BDLP01000414.1:0-3520 GCF_001950415.1 Roseomonas sp. TAS13 | reverse complement strand
CCCCGATGCGATCCCAGCGCCTGCGCCTCGCGGGCACACTCACCGGCCTCGCGCTGCTGGCCGGATGCGCCGGACAACACGTCACCACCGAGATCGAGACCACGGGCATGGCGAACCCCGAGGTCGCCCTCCGCCGCTCGATGGATCTGGTGAACAGCCAGATGTCGGCGCTCGGCGGCCTGCGCGCCGTGCCGCCCACGCCGGCGATGGCTGCCCTGCCCGCGTCGGTCGCGCCGGTTGCCGTGCGGCCGGGGCAATCCATCGTGCAGGTGCCGCCGGCACCCGTGGCGTCGGCCAGCGCCGTCACGGTGTCGCCCGTGGTCGCCACGTCGCCCGGGATTGCGCCAGCCGGGTCGCCGCCGGTTTCGGCCTTCCCGCCTCCCGTCCGCTCCGGGGCGATCGTGCCGGAGGAGCTGCAGCGCCCCATCGGTTTCGCCTGGAACGGCCTGCTGGACGATGGCGTGCGCAAGGTCGCGGCCGAGGTGGGCTACCGGGTGGACGTGTATGGCCCGGCCGGGATGCAGCCGCTGGCCGTGGCCCTGCCCAACACGGCCACAACGCTGATCGGCGCCTTCAAGGCACTCGGGGATCAGGCGGGCAACGCCGCCACCGTCCGGGTCGACACGATCAACCGCCGGATCGAGGTGATCCACCATGTCTAGGTTGCGGCGGCTGCTCTGTGCTGCGACGGTGCTGGGCGGCCTGGGGGCGGCTCAGGCCCGGGCGGCCGACCCCGGCTACCTCGTGGATGGCGCCACCCCGCCCATGCCGGGCGTCGAGCAGTTCGACGCGGCGATCCCGGCACTGGCCAACCCCCTGAACCAGCCGATCACCGGTGCCCGCACGGCGCCGAGCATCGTTGGCGGCGAGGCACCACCTTCGCTGGAAGCGCTACAGGCGACCCGCCCCGGCGACGAGCCCGGCGACGGGCTGGAGCAGGGCCGCGCCGAGGTGCTGCGCCAGTCGGGCCTGACCTATGGCGCCCAGGGCGGACTGGCGGCCCGCTCCTTTGCCATCAACGAGATGCTCCGGCGCTACGAGGCGGAGCTGACCACCACCTACGACTTCCGCGCCCTGGTACTGCCCGTGGGCGGCGGCCAGACCCTCATGCGCCCACCCATTGTGTCCGAGGCGCAGATGGCCTTCGCGCTGGGCGAGAACGGCCAGGTCGCACGGGAAACCTCCTGCATTTTCGAGATCACGCGCGAGGCGCAGCTGACCTCCGCTCCCCCGGACTGGCGCACCTACCTGGTGCGCTCCTGGGGCACGCCGCGCCGGCCGGCCGATGCCGGCCTGCCCCGGTCCCGCAAGGAGGTGGAATACTGGAACCGCAACGTCGCCGAGGGCTGGGCCCAGGGCGAGAAGCAGGCGGTCGAGATCTTCCTGTCCGACCTGGGACGCCTGCAGCGCGACATCATCGGCATGGCCCGCTATCGCGTCCTGCTCCGGGCCGGCTTGGTCGAAGAGCCGCGCATCTCCTTCGCCAACAGCGCGACCGAGGGCGGCCGGGCCCGCCTGAACATCGGCGACCGCACGGTGCGGATCACCGATCAGCCCGGCTTGCAGGCGAACCGCCGCCGCTGGCAGCCCGGCGCGGGGTGCCGCTGATGAATGCCGTCACACAGATCACCACCAAGGCCTGGCCCGGCGAGGGGCAGCGCTGGGTCACCGAACCTCGTCGCCATGCCCCCGGCCTGGACTCCCTGCTCGCCTGGGCCAGTGAGCAGGGCGCGTCGCGGATCAGCTTTCATACCGGCAAGCCGGTCTGGCTGCGCATCCACGGCCGCAACCACCCTGTCACGCAGCGGACGCTGGACGAGGCGGAGGTCGCGGCCATCGCCAACCACCTCTACGGCGCCGACGGCACCGCCCGCCTGCAGGGCGGCAAGGACTTCGACGTCGCCTATGAGATCCACGTCAGCCGATCCGGGCGCCTGCGCTACCGCCTGAACGCCACCTCGACACGGGTCAGTCGCGGCATGGGCGCCAACATCGTGCTGCGCCCGATCCCCGACCTGCCGCCGCCGCTGGAGAACCAGCTGGTCGAGCGCATGATCCTCGACAACTGCCGTCCGGCGAGCGGCATGGTGATCGTCAGCGGCGCCACCGGGTCGGGAAAGTCCACGCTGATCGGCGGCATCACCGTCGACAAGCTCCTGGACCCGGAGGGTCACTACAACATCCTGGAGGCGGCAGCTCCCGTCGAGTTTCTGCTCGACCGGCTCAAGGGCCCCTCCTCCACCATCGACCAGTGCGAGATCCCGCGCGACCTGCCGAGCTTCGAGGCATTCATCCGCGGCACCACCCGCCGCGAACCCACCGATATCATCGTCGGCGAGTGCCGCGACACCGCGACCATGAGCGCGTCGCTGAACGCAGCGATGCTGGGAGCGACGCTGACCACCACCATCCACGCTGACACGGTGCCGCTGACCATCCAGCGCATCGCGGCGCTCTGCGGCAACGAGGAGCGGGAGAACCTGCTGAGCTCGGCCGCGCAATCGCTGCGGCTCATCGTCAACCAGCGGCTCGCCTTCTCGACCGACGGCAGGCGCACCGCGTTGCGTGAGATCCTGGTGTTCGACGAGGAGCTGCGCGGACAGCTCATGCGGACCGATGCCAAGGACTGGCCGGACCTGACCAAGCACGCGGTGCGGGAGCGAGGTCAGTCCTATGAGGTGGCGATCCGAAAGGCGCTGGAAGACGGGCGGATCACCGAGGCGACCGCTGCCCGTGAGATGCGGAGGACCAAAGGCTGATGTGGCGCTACACCGCTCTCCCGGTGCGGATCGGGATCCTCGATGCCCGCGCCTGCCTGCCGATCGTGGTCTATGTGGTCTACTGGTCGTGGAACACCTTCTACATCGCGTTGACCGGCACCCTGTTCTTTATCGTGATCAGCTGGTTCGGGCTGACGCTGCCCGCCGTGTTCCGGGTGGTGCGTCGCTGGCTCGTCGGCCGGGTTCGCCCGGCCGTGCCGGCCTGGCAGCGGCGGCGGCTCGCGTGACCGGCCCCGTCGATATCTGTGCGGTGAGCCGCACGATGGAGCAACTCATCCGCCGGGGCGGCAAGCCCGTGGTGCTGCAGGACGGCGCCACGGGGCAGGCCCTCGGCCTCTCTCCGGAAGCCGGTGGCAGCCCAAGCGGGCTGCTGCCGGTGTTCCTGGCCGCCGGCGAGGCGGTCTGGCGCGAGGCGACGGGGAAAGGGTTCGCGCTCGATGTGGCACCGGATCCCCAGGCCCTGCTCGGCTACCGGGTGCGCGGCATCGGCAATGGCCCGTTCTCGGCGGTGATGCTCTCGGTGATGGAGGCGACCGCCCAGGTCGCGCGGCCCGACATGCTGCTCGTCAACGATCTCGACGCGGTGTGGCAGGCCGCGAACCAGCGCTATCGCCACGTTGCCGGCAGCCGGCCGGCTGGGGGAGCAGCGCCATGAGGCTTGCTGCCGGCCTGATGGCCCTTGCCCTCTTCGCAAACCCTGTCTCTTGATCACATCTACGCACAGCTCCACCGTAAGGCGA
>NZ_BDLP01000413.1:0-3551 GCF_001950415.1 Roseomonas sp. TAS13 | reverse complement strand
TTCGCCTTACGGTGGAGCTGTGCGTAGATGTGATCAAGAGACAGCCTGCGGCGCCGTGGCGCTGGGCGGCGTGGATTCCCGCCGTGCCCGGCGCCTTCCCGGCTGGGCCTGTGGCATTTCTGCCTTGGAGGGGCTGTTGCCCTCCGGTCACAGTGTTTCGCAGAAGTCGCGGCCCCGTGATCCGGGCCATTGCCCCTTCCGAATGGCCTGAACCATAGTCCGCCCGGGCCTGGCTCCACGCCGGGCGCATCGCTGTGGTGCGCTGGACGAGGAGCTCCCTGTCAGGGGGGCAGGCGGGCTGAAGGGATCGCTGGGCGGTGCGGCCCATGCGCGTGAGGAGGGATTTGATGCGTAAGCTTCTTCTGGGGAGCACGGCCGTCGCCGCTGCTGCTCTGTTCGCCCCGCAGGGCGCTCTGGCGCAGGGTGCCGACCCGTTCCTGCCGCCCGGCCCGCCGATGATGTCCCACCGCGCCCTTGAAGTGCGCGTCGGCGGCTTTTTCCGCTTCAACTACAACTTCACCGAGCAGGGCCAGAACAGCGCCAACAAGGACAGCGGCGCGGGCGTGCCGGTGGCCGGCGCCGCCACCACCCCGAACACCTCGGCGCGTCTCGGCAAGTCCGACTTCGCCTCCGACGCCGAGATCCACATCGTCGCCAACGGCAAGGCCACCAACGGCCTGCGCTACGGTGTCGCGATCGAGCTCGAGGTCGACTACAACGACGGCACCTATTCGCCGTACTCGGGCTCGCGCGTGCGCTCGCCCAAGACCGGCCTCGACACCGACGAGATGTGGATGTACGTGGCCGGCGGCTTCGGCCAGGTCCGCTTCGGTGACGAAGACAACGCCTGGAACCTGATGAGCGTCGGTCACGTCGCCAACTTCGGTACGGGCGGCGTCGACGGCGACTGGTTCGACAGCGTGACCGCGACGCACCGCGCTGCGACCACCTTCACCTACGACTCGGGCGACAACACCAAGGTCATCTACCTGTCGCCGCAATTCTACGGCTTCGACGTCGGCGCCTCCTTTGCCTTCAACACCGGCGAGGGCGAGGACACGGGCTGCATCCTGTCCACCGTGACCTCCGACTGCGACCGCGCGAATGCCTTCTCCGGCGGCTCGCCGAAGCGTCGCAACGAGGTGTTCGGCATCGCCCGCTGGCGCGGTTCCTTCGGCGGCGTCGGCCTGCAGGCCGCGATCGGCGGCATGACCGCCGATGCCACGAAGGGCCAGCAGGTCATCAACTCGGGCATCGCCTCCTCGGTCACCTCGGCCAAGCCGATGTGGATGGGCTATGGCGGCCTGCAGGCGACCGCCTACGGCTTCACGCTGGGCGGCGAGTACTATTGGGGCCAGGCCAACAACAGCTTCGCTCCGCTGGTCCGTGGCGCCGTCGATACGCGCAGGATGGGCGAGGTCTTCGCCGGTGCGTCCTATACCTGGGGCCCGGTCACGGTCGGCGCGAACTACTACGACCTGCAGTCCGCCGGTGCCCAGGGCATCGCGGCTGGCCGCCGCGAGCTGGTCTGGTCGGTCGGCGCGACCTACGTCGTCGCCCCTGGCCTGACCATCGTGACCGACTACTCGGACATCTACCGCAAGGAAGCCGGCTACAACTTCATCTCCGGCACGGCGGGGTCCGCCAACAACAAGGTGACCTCGAAGGTCTTCATCCTGGGTACCCGCATCGCCTTCTGATCGCGGTTTCTATCCAGTGCAGAAGGGGCGGCGGATCCATCCGCCGCCCTTTTTGTATCGGCCGCCATGATTTCTTCGCGGCGCACTCGCTTTTTCCCCCCTTGCAAGTGTCGCGGCGGCTTCTACTGTGCGCCCGCCATGCCAAAGACACGCCTCGCCCTGCTGCTGCTGCCCATCCTGGTGGGGGCCTGTTCCCAGACCCGCCAAGTGGGCAACGACGAATATACGGATGACAGCCGGCGCGCCCGTGTCCAGGGACGTCTGAGCGGCTCCGACGGCATCCTGCTGTTCGGAACCGACCGCACCAATCGTGATGGCGGGGGCGACCAGTCCGGCACCGGGCTCGGCGTGAACGCCTATCTGTGGCGTGCCGCCCTGGACACCCTGTCCTTCATGCCGCTTTCCTCGGCCGATCCCTTCGGCGGGGTGATCATCACCGACTGGTACACGCCGAGCGCCGCCAATGGGGAGCGCTTCCGGGCCACGGCCTATATCCTGGGCCGGCAGCTCCGCTCCGACGGCGTCCGGGTCTCGGTTTTCCGCCAGGAGCTGCACAACGGCACCTGGCAGGATGCCCCCGTGTCCAGCGCGACCAGTGCGGAGCTGGAGGACAAGGTCCTCGCCCGGGCAAGGGAACTCCGCAGCGGACAGGCGACCGCCGCGCGCTGAACCAGGCGCCATCCGGCACCAAGGAAAAAGGCCTTTCCCCCCGGGGGGAAAGGCCTTTCTTCTGGAAGCGGTTCTGGCTGTCCGGATGGGGGCGCCCCGTCAGGCGCCCGCCCGTTACCAGTAGCCGGGACCGCGGACCACGTAGCCGGGCGGCGGCGCATAGACCGGGGCCGGGCGGTACACCACGGGCGGCGGCTGATAGATCACCGGTGGCGGCGCATACTCGTACACGACCGGCGGCGGGGGCGGCGCGTAATAGACCCGGGGCGGCGGGGGCGGGGCCGCCTGCGTGGCCAGGCCAAGGGCGAGGCCGCCCAGGACGCCGGCGCCCAGGCCCAGGGCGAGTGCTCCGCCGGGGCCGGGGCCGTGGTGGCGATGATAGCCACCACCCGGTCCCCAGTAAGGCTGGGCCTCGGCCGGGGCTGCGACGACGGCGCCCAGGGACAGGGCGGCCGTCGCGGCCAGGGTGATCTTGGTGATGCGGCGCATGGGCATTGCTCCTCGATAGCCAAGATGGTGCCGGCCCATGGCGGAATCGAGGCAGGTTTGCCCTCACCCTGGGGCGAAATGCATCACTCTGTAACGGGCTCGACCGGCGCGATGGGCTCCGGCGCGATGACGGCCCCGGCCTCCAGCAGCAGGTCCTCGCGATAGCGCCCGGCCACCAGCTGCACCCCCATCGGCGCCGAAGACGCGTCGGAGGTGGCGACCGTCAGGGCGGGCAGGCCCATCAGCGGCAGCCCGATCTGCACGAGCTGCGCCTCGATCACCCGCTCGAAGCTGGCCTCGCTCTCGATGTCGAGTGCATCGGGGAAGGGCGGCTCCGCCGAGACGGGCAGGAGGACCAGCGGATAGCGCTCCAGGAAGAGGTTCCACTGCCGCAGGAAGCCGGCCCGCCGGGTCAGGGCATCGGCGACGCCATGCTCCCCGGCCTCTGGGGCACGCGCCTCCATCATGGCCAGCACGGCCAGGGATTCCGCCTCGTTCTCGGCCTGATAGGCCTTGTTGCCGCTGCGCCGGCTTTCCGCCAGCCAGAGCAGGGCCTGCAGATGCGCCGGCTCCCGCAGCGGCGGGCAGGGGGTCTCGACCACGGTCCAGCCCGCCTCCTGCAAGGCCAGGGCGGCGGCGCGCAGGGCCTTCTCCACGGCGGGATGGGTGGCCAGCCCCTCGGGGCGCACGCAG
>NZ_BDLP01000412.1:0-3568 GCF_001950415.1 Roseomonas sp. TAS13 | reverse complement strand
TCGCCTTACGGTGGAGCTGTGCGTAGATGTGATCAAGAGACAGCCCCACCCGCAGGGTGTAGGAGGTCCGCACCCGCCCGCGCACCGCGATGATCACCTCGTCGTCGCGGCCGAGGAGGTAGCCCTCCGGCATGGCGCCCGTGGTCAGTCCGGGCACCGCCGCCTGACGGAAGCTGTCATAGCCGAACTGGCGCAGCGGCGGCTGCTGCTCCGGCAGGCGGGCGGCGAAGAAGCTTTCGGTGTTGGAAAGCGGATCGGGAGGCGGCGCCATGCCGGGGAATGTGCCGGCCGTGGCGGCGGGCATCGCGGGGATGGGCGCGGCGGGCGGCAGAGGTGGCGGTGGCGAGAGGGTGGTGCTGCTGCGCCCCGAGGCGGCGTCGAGCAGGCGCTGCACCAGATCCCCCTGGGCTCCGCCCGCCAGCCCGCCGGACAGCGCGCCCGGCAGGGGCTGCCCGCCGGGCAGGGTGGAAGGCAGGGAGGGCGGCATCAGCAGGTTCGGCTGCGCCCGGGCCGCCGGGACGGCCAGGCTCGCCAGCATGGGGGCGGCCAGCAGCAGCGACAGGACGTGGCGCGATCCGGAAGGGTGGAGGAGGCTCAATCTGGCGTATTCCCGATTCGGTGCGCACACCCTTGGCAGCCCAGGTCATTCCATGGTCTTGGTATACAACTTTAAGTGATTGTTAACTTGTTTTACAGCAATTTTAGGTTGTTCCATCACGGAGCGGCATGGTTTTCCGAGCGCTACCCTTCCGTACCGCCATGCTGCTCCGCTTCGATGCCGCCTGGCGGCTCGGTGCGCGGCCGGTGGGCCTGCTGCTGCGCCACCGCCTCCGGCTGGCGGCCGGTCTCGCCCGGCGTGCCCTGCCCGACCTCCGGCCTGCCGAAGGCCCCTTCCTGCCCGGCGGCCATTCCCCGCTTCCCGCGGCGCTGCGGGCGGAAACGCTGCCCGTGCTGATGGCGGTGGCGGAACTTCCGCCACCGGAGACGGAGCCCCGCGATGCCGCCCGTCCCCCTGCCTGCCCCTCTGCCTGCCCCCCTTCCTGCCCCCCTTCCTGCCCCACTGCCCTCCCCTCGGGCCACGGCCCCTTCGCTTCCCACGCCCATGGGCTTTCGCTCGACCTCTTCGCGCCGGGCGATGTGCGGCCGGTCTGGGAGGCCAACCGCCTGGGGGAGATCCCCCTCCTCGCCCTGGCACACCGGCTCGACCCGCAGGGAGGCCACCGCGAACGGGCGGAGGCGAGGCTCACCGCCTGGTGCCGCGCCAACCCGCCCTTCCGGGGGCCGAACTGGGCCTGCGGGCAGGAGGCCGCGCTGCGCGCCCTGCACCTGGCCCTGGCCCATGCCCTGCTGGGCGGCGAGGCGGCCAGCCCGGGGTTGCGGGCACTCCTCGCCCAGCACCGCCGGCGCATCGCCGCCACCCCCCGCTATGCCGAGGCGCAGGACAACAACCACACGGTCAGCGAACCCGCCGGGCTCTTCGCCTGCGACCTTCTTCTCGGCGAGGACCCAGCCCCTGCCATGGCCCGGCTTTCCGCCGCGCTGGACCGGCTGGTGGCGCCGGATGGCGGCTTCGCCCAGGTCTCGACGGGCTATCACCGCCTGCTGCTGGACGTGCTTTCCACCGCCGAATGGCTGCGGCGCAGCTACGGGGCCCTGCCCTTCCCGCCGCCCTTCGCCGCCCGCGCCGCCGCCGCCAGCCGCTGGCTCGCCCGGCTGCTGGACCCCGCGACCGGCGCCCTGCCGCGCCTCGGCCACCAGGATGGCTCCCACGTGGCGGACCTGTCGCTGGGCGGGCCGGGCGATGCGCGCGGCAGCGTCGAGCGCGCCGCGCGGCTCTTCCTGGGCGCCTCGGCCGGGGTGGCGGACGATCCGGGCTGCCTCTGGCTCGGCCTGCCATCCGCGCCCGTGCCGCGCCCCGAGGCGCGCTGGCAGGCCAGCGGCAGCCGCGGCTGGACGGTGGGCCGCGCCCGCGCCCTGCTGCGCACCGGCCCGCTGGAGTTCCGCCCGGGGCATTCGGACCTGCTGAACCTCGACCTCTGGGACGGGCCGGTGAACCTGCTGCGCGACGGCGGCACGCTGTCCTACAACCCCGCCCCCGAATGGCGGGCGGTGGCGCTGGGGCTGGAGGATGCCGCCGGGCACAACGCCATCCTCTTCGACGAGGCGGAGCCGATGCCCCGCGCCGGGCGCTTCCTGCGCGCCCGCTGGTGCCGGGGCGGATTGCTGGCGGATGGCGCCTGGGTGCGCGACCGGCACGGCAACCGGCAGGACCGGCGCGTGCTGGGCCAGGGCCGGCGCTGGAGCGTGCTGGACGAGGTCTCCGGCCCCTTCCGGCGGGTCACGCTGCACTGGCGCCTGGCCCCCGCCGCCTGGGAACGCATCCCCCAGGGCGTCGCCTCGCCGCTGGGCCGCATCGCCGTCTCGGCGGATGTGCCGCTCGACATCGTTCTGGCGTCAGGATGGGAAGCTCCCCGCTATGGCGAGCTGCGCCCGGTTCCTGTTCTGGAACTCCGCGCCCGGGCGCCGGTCTCGCGCATCCTGACGGTGATCCGCCTGCCGGGCTGATCCAGCAGGCCCTCCCCACAGTGAGCGCAGCAGGGTTGCGGGCTTGGTTTCAATCCAGGGTTGAATATTTCGTTAACAAACTCGATAGTCACGGGAAGTCACGCTGGACCAGGGGATGCCGCTTCCGGAACTGCTGCGCGCCCTCTGGCTCTGGCGCTGGAGAATCCTCGCCACCTGGTTCCTGTTGCTGGCGTCCGGCATCGCGCTGGTGCTGTCCTGGCAGCGCCAGTACGTGGCGGAGGCGGTGGTGACCCCCGCCGAGACCACCGGCCTCGCGGTGTCCACGCTGATCCAGGCCAATGCGGTGTTGCAGGCCGGTGGGCTGCTGGACAACCGCTCGGGCGGGAATTTCGCGGTCTATCTCGCCCTGCTGCGCTCGCCCGAGGCGGCGGCGATGCTGATGCGCGACACTGCCCTGCCCGCTTGGCTCACGCAGCAGCGCGCCAGCGGCCCGATGGGCCTGCTGCGGCAATGGCTCGGCCTGCGCACCGAGAGCGATGCCGACGACCTGCAGACCTGGCTGGAGCGGAACTTCGCCGTCACCCAGTCGCTGCAAACCGTGACGGTGACGCTGGACCTGCCGCATCCCGACCGGGCCATGGCGCTCGACGCGCTGGCCCGCCTGCACGCCTTCGCCGAGGGCAAGGTGCGGGCGGATCTCGCCGGCCTGACCCGGAACCGCATCGCCCAGCTGGAGGAAAGGCTGGGGCGGGAGCCGGATGTCTTCACCCGCACGCCGCTCTACGACCTCCTGGCGCAGCACCAGCGGGCCGGGCTGGCGCTGCTGACCGACGAGGCGGTGGCGGCGCGGCTGGTCTCCGCCCCCAGCGTGCCGCTCGCCCCCACGCTGCCAAACCGGCCGCTGCTGATCGCGCTGCTGCTGGTTTCCGTGCCGCTGGCGGTGCTGCTGGGCGCGGCCTGCCTCGTCCTGCTGCGCCAGGCCCTTCCCTCCGGCACGGGGGCCGCCACCCCCGGCTCCATTTCCGGCGCGGGGCCGGGGGGC
>NZ_BDLP01000411.1:0-3576 GCF_001950415.1 Roseomonas sp. TAS13 | reverse complement strand
GCTGCGGCGGGCGCGGCGTCGCGAAGCGGCGTTGCGAACGCGGCGGCCCTGACATGCCGGAGGGGGCATGGCCCGGACACGGTTTCAGCCAGGGCCAAGGAGTGGCGCCGAAGGCGCCGCGGCGAGAAAGCTCCGGCGCGAAGCGCCGACCGCAAACCGGCGGCGCGGCAAGGGTGAGCGGCAAGGGATGAGGCTGCGGGGGGTCCAGGGGGGCAGAGCCCGGAGGGCGGCGCCCCCCTGGCCGCCGCCGGAGGGAAGGGCGGAGGCCGAAGCCCCCGCCCGGTGGTGTCAGTCGAAGGCGGAGGCGCGGGCCTGGGCGGCCTGGCGTCCGAGACCCTGGCTCTCGGGGGTGCTGGCGACGTAGGGCTTCCAGGCGTTGCCGGTGATTTCCTCGAAGGCGCGAACGGCGCCCTCGGCTGCGGCAAGGAGGGCGTAGCTCTGGCGGGCCATATCGGCGGCGAAGCTCTGGGCGCGCTCAACCTTGCTCTCGAAACCGCTCGGCCCGTCGCGGTCCTCGTCCCGGTTGTCGTTCATCTTGCTGGCCATGTCGCGGGCGGTGGCGCGCTTGCTGTCGAAGAACTGCGCGGCCCCGAAGGCGCTGCCGACATAGGCGCCGACGACGCGCTGGAAATGCATCTCCATGGCCTTGTCGCTGAGGGCGGAACGCAGGTCCTCGGACTGCTGGATGAGGCTGGTTTCGGTCGCGGTGGCGATGCCGTCCACGTCCACCGGCTCCAGGCCGAAGACGCGATAGACCTTGCTCATCATGTCGTGGGTGGGGGCCAGACGGCCCGCATCGGCGAGGGTGATGCCCTGGCGGTTGGCCTGGGTGCGGCGAGCGGGAGCCTGCGTCGGCTGCGCCGCGGCGGGCCTGCCAGTCTTGGCAGTGGTGCGCGCCCTGGTGGGGCGGGCGGCGTCGGCGCCCTTGTTCTCGGTGGTGGCGGGAGCGATGTTGCCGGAAGCCTGGGACATGATGAGCCTTATCCTGTTTCGGGTCAGCCCCCGTCTGGTGTTGGTACCACCGGCGGGGGCGACTTGTTGTTGCGGCCCTCGTTGGCCGCATTTGGATAATACCTGATCCACGCTGATATTCAACAATAAAACTCGGAAATCATTCTGTTTTACTTGAGATAAACCGCTTGATTACACGACCCACCCCGCATCTTTTCTTTGTTCGTCCTGCGGGTCTGGGCCGGCGAGGCCCGGTGTCGGCCGGGAGAGGGGAAGGAGGCTGGCTTTTCTTCGTCCCGTCCTGCGAATGCCTTCGAGGTTCGGCGGCGGATGGCGTCAAAGGCGGCCGAAGGCCGGGACCGGAGCCGCGCGGAGCAGCCCGGAGGCGAAGCCGAGGACTGCGAGCACGGCGAGGACCCACCCTTTGACGGCAGCCGTTGCCGGGCCTCAGACTTGTCGCCATGACGGCGAGGCCAGGCTGCTTTCCCGTGCCCACCCCCTTCAGGGGGTGGGTCGAGTGGCCGACGTGCGACGGCAGTCCCGGGTGCTCCCGTTCAGCTGACGCCGTGCCGCTGCCGGTGGCCAGAACCGGGATCGTCACCGTCAGGCGGAGACCCGGGTGAGGAGTGGGTCACGCCCGGTGCGTCGTTTCCAGTCGCGCTGCCGCTGGGAGGCGTGCCACCCACGACGACGCGGGGCTCCGGGAGTGAGCCAGAGGCGAGCGAGTAGTGCCCGGCCGCCGCAGCGAAGGCGGAGGCGGCGTTCCCCGGGGATGTGCTATCCGCCCCGCCGCACCCGAGCCAGGCGCTCCTCTCCGACGCGGCGATGCTGGCCACAGTACCAGACACCGGGATGCGCGGGATCGCTGTCGATCCTGAAGCCGAAGCTGCCCCAGGCGCCGCACTCCTCGCAGAAATGTTCGAACGGATCCTGGGAGATGTGTCCCTTGCGGCGCTCGTCGGGCTGGTCGGCCGGCGTATCGCAGAAGGGGCGGTAGGGAGGTCGCTGAACAGGATCCATGCGCGGTGTTCTAGTCCTGTCGTCCGGGCACGCGGGAGGGGCCGGTGTCGTCCGCCCCCTCGGCACTCAGGTCCAGCCCCTCGTAGATCTCGCTAAGGGGAAACCGGATGCCGATCTCCGGCAGATCGAGCGCATCGCCGTCCGTGAGGACGCGACCGAGCCATTGCCCATCCTGGCGCGAGAAGACGGTGGCATGGACGAGCTTCTGGTCGATCAGCACGTAGCGCTGGACCGAGGGCAGGTTCATGTACTCGATGCTCTTCACACCGAAGTCGTCGTCGGCGGTGCTCTGGCTGAGGACCTCGAAGAGGATGACCGGCTCCCGCGCGGTGGTGTCGGCGTCACCGGCCCTGGAGCAGGTGACGATGCCGTCAGGATAGCGGCTGGTGCGCGCCGTCAGCACCTTCATGTCGCTGCCCAGGAACTCGCAAGGGGAGCCGCGCAGGCGGCCATGGAGGGCGAAGGCAAGGTTGCGCTGGATGCGGGCATGAGCGGCGGTTCCGCCGGTCATGGCGACGGGCTGGAAGCCGTCGAACTCGTAGCGGACGGGCTGCTGCCGCTCCCAGGCGAGGAACTCGGCGAGGGTCATGCTGGGCGTGCGGTGGCGGGCCTGGCTCATGGGCTTCTTTCTAGCACGGGACGGCATGGTGATCTCCGGAGGATATGGGGAGGAGGGTCTGCTGGCGGATGCCGGCGGGGGCATTGCCGAGGGCGGCTCCACCCATTCACCCGGATGCCAATCCAGGATAAATATTCAATAAAAGCAACACGCTATGTTGCGTTACGAAGGCGTTCCGGCCTAGAATCCAGCGCACGAGCAGAGGAGTGGGAAGGATGACCCACGGCGCGAATGTGGTGCGGTTCCCGCTACTGCGGGTGCTGCCGGAGAAGGAAACAGAGGCGCACGAGGCGGTACCGGACGTGCGCGTGGTGCTGCAGGTGGCCGAGGCGTTCCAGCTGGAGGGGCCGCGGCCCCGGCTGCGGGAGGAGGCCGAGGCGGCGGTGGCGGCGCATGTGGAGGCGAACGTGCCGCCGGAGCGCGGGGCACGGCGGGACGCGGCGCTGCGGGATCTGCTGACGGATTACATGGACCGTGCCGAGGCGGCGCGGCAGGTGTCGGACGAGGCCTGGGCGGCGGCGACGGCTGCGCAGGATCGGCTGGTGGAGCTGTCGCAGCAGCGGCGTGACAGCGGACTGGAGGTGCTGCGGGACCGTGCGGACGCGCAGACCTGCGAGGCGGCGCGGCTGCTGCTGGAGGCCTATGTGCTGTCGGTGCAGGCGGCGGCGGCGGCGACGGTGGTGGGACTGGCGCGGCGTGGCGAGACGTGGCGGCCCCGGTCAGAGCAGGAGGAGGATGACCTGTCCTGGGCGCTGCCGGTGCGGCGGCGCCGGGCGGTCCCGTCGCAGGGGGACTAGCGGCGAAGCCCGGCGGTGCCGGCCGCCCTGCCGGCATCCTGCCGGCAGCCCTCGAGCCAGAACTCCGCCTGGCGGTCGGCGGCCACGGCGCCGCGCAGGAGGGAGGCACGCTGGGTGGGGGAGAGGCGCGTCGCCTGGGCGTGCTCGCGCAGGGCGGCGGCCTCGGCCTGCCAGCGCCGCGCGGAGGCG
>NZ_BDLP01000410.1:0-3577 GCF_001950415.1 Roseomonas sp. TAS13 | reverse complement strand
GGCGCGGCAGGCGCAGCACCCCGGCGGCATCGCGGTAGAGCAGCCCCTCGCCCCCCGGCCCGATCTCCCAGTCCCGTCCCCGGCGCAGCAGCGGCGCCCCGGCCTCGGCGGCGACGCGCTCGATCGCCGCCATCGCCTCCGGCGCCTGGAAGCCGGTCACCAGCGGCACGCCGGGACGGGCGATGCCCGCCTTCTCCGCCGCGATCCCGGCCAGGCTGTTCCCCAGGAACTCCATATGGTCCATCGAGACCGAGGCGACGGCGCAGGCCGCCGGGCGCGGCACGACATTGGTCGCGTCGAATCGCCCGCCGAGCCCGACCTCCAGCACCAGCAGATCCGCCGGCACCCGGGCGAAGAGCAGGAAGGCGGTGGCCGTGGTGATCTCGAAGACGCTGATCCCCTCCCCGGCATTGGCCTGCTCGGCCTCCTCCAGCGCGGCGGCCAGCACCTCCTCCTCCACCAGCGTCCCCGCCAGCCGGATGCGCTCGTGGAAGCGCACCAGATGCGGCGAGGTATAGGCATGGACGCGCTTCCCCGCCGCCTCGGCGATGGCGCGGGCGAAGGCGCAGGTGCTGCCCTTGCCGTTGGTGCCCGCCACATGGAGCACCGGCGGCAGGTGCCGCTCCGGATGGCCGAGCGCCGCCAAGCAGCGCTCGATCCGGCCGGTGCTGAGGTCCATCAGCTTCGGATGCAGCGCATGCAGCCGGTCCACGATCCGCTCCGCCCGCCCCGGCTCGATGCCGGTGGGCAGGCGCAGCGAGGGGTCGAGCTGGCCCGGCGCCATGGAGGGCGCCACGGGGGAGGAGCGCGTGGGGCCGGGCATGGGCGGCGGCCTCAGTCGCCGTTCGCCGGATTCTCGGTCGGCGCCGTGCGGGCCACCACGGTGGGGCGCGGCTGCGGCTTGGGCGCGGCGATGTCGGGCGGCGGCGGCATCGGCAGCTCCGCTTCCTCCACCTCCAGCCCAGGGGGCAGGCGCTCGCGCAGCAGGGAGATCAGCCGCGCCAGCGTGACCTTCATGTCGCCGCGCCTGACCACCATGTCCAGGATACCGTGCTCCAGCAGGTATTCCGCCCGCTGGAAGCCCTCGGGCAGCTTCTCGCGCACCGTCTGCTCGATCACCCGCGCCCCGGCGAAGCCGATCAGCGCCCTGGGCTCGGCGATCTGGATGTCGCCCAGCATGGCGAAGGAGGCGGTGACGCCGCCCGTGGTCGGGTCGCAGAGCACGGTGATGAAGGGCAGCCCGGCTTCCTTGACCATCAGCGAGGCGATGACCGTGCGCGGCATCTGCATCAGGCTGACCGCGCCCTCCTGCATCCGCGCCCCGCCGGAGGCGCTGAAGACGATCAGCGGCGCATCCTGCAGCACGGCCAGCCGGGCGGCGGCGACCAGCGCCTCGCCCACCCCGGCGCTCATCGAGCCGGCGAGGAAGTTGAAGTCGAAGGCCGCGACCACCGCCGCCTTGCCCTCGATCGTGCCATGCGCGACCACCACGGCCTCGTCCAGCCCGGTCTTGGCCTGGGCCTCCTTCAGCCGGTCCACATAGCGGCGCTGGTCGCGGAAGCGCAGCGGGTCGAGCGGCGCCTTGGGCAGCTCGATGCGCTGCCACCCGGCATCCAGCGTGTAGTCCAGCCGCCGCAGCGCGCCGATGCGCAGGTGATGGCCGCAATGCGGGCAGACATGCAGCCCGCGCTCCAGGTCGCGGTGGAAGATCATCTGCTCGCAGGACGGGCACTTGTGCCAGAGGTTCTCCGGCACGTCCCGCTTGCTGCCGAACAGGGTCTGGATCTTCGGCAGAGCCCAGTCGGAAATCCAGTTCATCGCTCAACTCCTCCGCGCGGGGCGGGAGTAGGCATCTCCCAGCCCCCTGCGCAAGAGGCGAGTGCGGCAAGGCTGCCTTCCGCCCTCGCCTCCCCTGTCCGCGGCACCGGAACTCACCACCGGAGAAACGTCGCAGAAAGCGAAAAACCCCCTCCACTTCCTGGCGTTGGCGAAAGGCCGGGCGCGCCATCACAGGCCGGGGCCGCCCGTCCCCCTGGCCCGGCCGAGACGGAGCAGCATGCGTCTTCCCGAAAGCTCCGGCGCCCGCGCCCGCATCCGGGCCGCCGGACTGCCCAGCGGCGGCACCGGCACGCTCTACGCCATCGTGGCGGTGGTCGGCATCCTCTACGTCACGCGGGAACTCCTGGTGCCGCTGGTGCTGGCGACGCTGCTCGCCTTTGTCCTGGCGCCGGTGGTGCGGGGCCTGCGGCACTGGCGGGTGCCGCGCATCCCCGCCGTGCTGCTGACCGTCTTCCTGGCCTTCGGCCTGCTGACCACGGGCGGCGTGGTGATGGGGCGGCAGATGGCCGAGCTCGCCACCGACCTGCCCCGCTACCAGGCCGCGGTGATGGAGAAGGTCGGGCACCTGTCCAGCGGCGGCATGGTGGAGCGTGTCTCCGGCCTGCTCCAGCGCCTGGGCGAGAACGTCGTGCCCCGCCCCCACGCCTCCACCTCTTCCTCGGCCTCCACCGGCCCCGCCGCCGAGGCCGGAACCTCCGTCCGCCCCCTGCCGGTCGAGGTCCACACGCCCGAACCGGGAACGCTGGAGCTGATCCAGAGCGTGATCGCCCCCCTGGTCGGCCCGGTCGCCACCACCGGCATCGTCGCGGTCTTCGTGGTCTTCCTGCTGCTGTACCGGGAGGACATGCGCGACCGCGTCATCAAGCTGGTCGGCTCCGGCGACCTGCAGCGCACCACCGCCGCGCTGGACGAGGCGACGACGCGCCTCAGCCGCTTCTTTCTGGCCCAGGTGATGCTGAACGCCTGCTTCGGCGCGGTCATCGGCCTGGGCCTCTGGGCCGTCGGCATTCCCAACCCGGCGCTCTGGGGCGTGCTGGCGGGGCTGATGCGCTTCGTTCCCTTCGTCGGCGTGATCATCTCCGTCGCCTTCCCCGCCTTGCTGGCCCTGGCGGTGGACCCGGGCTGGGCCACCCTGCTCTGGACCGTGGCGCTCTTCGCCGTGGCCGAGGGGCTGCAGGCTCAGGCGGTGGAACCCCTGGTCTATGGCCACAGCACCGGCCTCACCCCGATCGCGGTGCTGCTGGCCACGGCCTTCTGGACCTGGCTCTGGGGGCCCCTCGGCCTGCTGATGGCAATGCCGCTGACGCTCTGCCTCGTGGTCCTCGGCCGGCACGTGAAGCAGCTCGAGTTCCTCGACGTCCTGCTGGGGGACCGGGAGGCCCTGGCGCCGCCCGAGGCCTTCTATCAGCGCGCCCTGGCCGGGGACGCGGACGGGCTGATCGAGCAGGCCGAGCTGCGCCTCAACGGCACCTCCCTGCGCGCCTATTACGACGAGGTGGCGCTGCCCGGCCTGGCGCTGGCCCAGGCCGATGCCGGGCGCGGCGCCCTGAGCCGGCGGCGCGTCGAATGGGTGCGCGACAAGGTGGACGCGCTGCTGGAGGACCTGGCGGACCACGAGGATGCCGGGGAGGACGAGGCCCCCCTCATGGAAGGCCCCGTGGCCCCTGCCGGAGCAACCGGCGACGGCAGGGCCCCGGAAGCCCCGCCCCCAGCCCCGCCGGCTTCCGTGCCTGACGGC
>NZ_BDLP01000409.1:0-3579 GCF_001950415.1 Roseomonas sp. TAS13 | reverse complement strand
TTCGCCTTACGGTGGAGCTGTGCGTAGATGTTATCAAGAGACAGGCGCGCCGCGGGCCGGTCAGTACGGCGCGCGAGAGAGGTCCGCGGAAGTCCTGTCTTCCGCGAACCGGTGTCAGACGGTGCGCCCGCCATCCACAGGCAATTCCACGGCCGTGATGAACTCGGCCTCGTCGGAAGCGAGGTAGAGCGCCGCGTTGGCGATGTCCTCCGCCCGCGACATGCGGCCGAGCGGGATGGTGGAGACGAATTTCGCGCGGTTCTCGGGCGTGTCGGGCACGCCCATGAACTCGGTGAGCAGTCCCGTCGCCCCCATCACCGGGCAGATCGCGTTCACGCGGATCTTCCACGGCGCGAAGTCGAGCGCCAGCGACTTCGACATCACGTTCACCGCGCCCTTGGTGGCGTTGTACCAGGACAGGCCCGGCCGTGGCCGCAGCCCGGCGGTGGAGCCGATGTTCAGGATCACGCCGCCGCCCGCGTCGCGCATCACCGGCACGACCTCGCGCGCGAAGAGGTAGATCGACTTCACGTTGACGCGGAAGACGCGGTCGAAGGTCTCCTCGTCCACATCCAGCACCGGCTGGTTGCGGTGCGTGGTCCCGGCATTGTTCACCAGGATGTCGATCCGCCCGCCGAAGGCCGCGCGCACCTGCTCCACCGCGCCGTGCACGGAGGGGCCGTCGCCCACATCCGCCGTGACGGCGATGGCGCCGCCGCCGATCTCGCGCGCCACGCGCTCCGCCGCATCGGCGCGCAGGTCCAGCACGGCGACCTTCGCGCCCTCCTGCGCGAAGCGCTTCGCGATCCCCTCGCCGAAGCCGCCGCCCGCGCCGGTGACCAGCGCGACCTTGTCCTTGAGCCTCATCCTATTCCCTCCCTGGAATCACGCGCCGTGCCGGATCGCGATGGTCTTCAGCGTGGCGAAGCCGTGGAGCGCGGCGAAACCCTTCTCGCGCCCGTGACCGGAGCGCTTCATGCCGCCGAAGGGCAGTTCCACGCCACCCGCCGCGCCATAGTTGTTGACGAAGACCTGCCCGGTGCGCACGCGACGCGCCAGCCGCATCGCGCGGCCGACATCGCGCGTCCAGATGCCGGACACCAGGCCGAACGCCGTGCCGTTGGCCACGCGCAGCGCATCCGCCTCGTCGCGGATGCGGATGGCGACGAGAACCGGGCCGAAGATCTCCTCCTGCGCCAGCACATGGTCCGGCGGCACGTCGCCGATCAGCACCGGCCGCACGTAGAAGCCGTCGCGCGGCAGGTTCGGGCCGAGCTCGCCCTGCGCCAGGATGGGCAGCCCGTCGCGCTCCGCGATGGCGAGGTAGCGCTCGATCCGCTCCTTCTGCGCCGCGTTCACCACCGGGCCGAGATCGAGGTCCTGCGACGCGGCGCCGACGCGCAACTCGCGGAAGCGCGCGGCGAGGTCGGCGGTGAAGCTGTCGTAGATGGAATCCTCGATCAGCACGCGCGATCCGGCGGAGCAGGTCTGGCCGGCATTCTGGATGATCGCCTTCACCACGGTCGGCGCCGCTTCCGCCAGGTCGGCATCGGCGAAGACGATCTGCGGCGACTTGCCGCCCAGCTCCAGCGTCACGGGGATGGTGTTCCGCGCCGCCGCCGCCTGGATCAGCGTGCCGACCTCGGGCGAGCCGGTGAAGCTGATATGGCTGATCCCCGGATGCGCGCTCAGCGCCGCGCCGACCTCCTCGCCCAGGCCGGTGACGACGTTGAACGATCCGGCCGGGAAGCCCGCCTCGTCCGCCAGCCGCGCCAGGGCCAGCGCAGTCAGCGAGGTGTCCTCCGCCGGCTTCAGCACCACCGCGTTGCCCATGGCCAGCGCGGCGCCGACCGAGCGGCCGGTGATCTGCAGCGGATAGTTCCACGGCACGATATGGGCGGTGACGCCATGCGGCTCCCACATCGTCAGGACGGTGTAGCCCTCCTGGAAAGGGATGGTCTCGCCATGCACCTTGTCGGCGGCGCCGCCATAGAACTCGAAGTAGCGCGCGCAGGCGGCCACGTCGGCCGCCGCCTGGGCCAGCGGCTTGCCGACATCCTCGCTTTCCATCCGGGTCAGCGCCTCGGCGTCGCGCCGCACCAGCCCGGCCAGGCGCAGCAGCAGCCGGCCGCGCGTGGCGGCGTCCAGCCGGCCCCAGTCGCCCTCCATCGCCGCCTGTCCGGCGGCCACGGCGGCGTCCACGTCCTGGGCGGTGCCGCGCGCGATCTGGGCCATCACCTGCCCGTCCGAGGGATTGGCCACCGGCAGGTACTTGTCCGGACCGGTCCAGCGGCCGCCGATGAAGTGCTTGTGGGTTTCCAAGGGCAAGTCCTTCCCATCCTCCGAGCAGGCGTCGCCGCGGCCGGGACGGAAAGGGTGCCGGTGGCGCCGCCGCCGGGGCGGGCCGCTTCGCCGGGTGTTTCCTCCGTTCCGGCCGCTCCCGCGACTCTTGGCCGCCAAGACTGGCACCGCCGCCGCCCGAGGTCCAACCCCGGCCGGACTTTCGCCGGCCCCGCAACGACCCGCCGGCCCCTTGTCGTTCCCTGGAGGCCGCTCCTGTGAACGAACCCCCGGGGGCCGCGTTGTCGCCTGGCCCGATCTGCGTCACAACCGGGGGCCGTCGCCCCGGCCCGTAGGCACCACATGGGAGGGATGACGGCGGCGGAAGGTGACGGCGGCATGCGCATCCTGGTGATCGAGGACGATACGGTCACGGCCGACTACATCGCCAAGGGCCTGGGCGAGGACGGGCATGTCGTGGATGTCGCGCGCAACGGCAGGGACGGGCTGTTCCTGGCGCTCAACGAGCCCTTCGACGTGATCGTCACCGACCGCATGCTGCCCGGGCCGGACGGGGTCGCCATCGTGCGGGCCCTGCGCGCCTCGAACATCGCCACGCCCGTCCTGATGCTCACGGCGCTGGGGGAGGTGGACCGCAAGGTGGAGGGGCTGGAGGCGGGCGCCGACGACTACCTCGCCAAGCCCTTCGCCTTCGCCGAGCTGCGCGCCCGGCTGCGCGCCCTGGCCCGCCGCCCCGCCGCCAGCACGGAATCCACCGAACTGTCCCTGGCCGATCTGCGCATGGACCTGCTGCGCCGCACCGTCACGCGCGGCGCCCGGCCCATCGAGCTGCTGCCGACCGAGTTCCGCCTGCTGGAGTACATGCTGCGCCATCCGGGCGAGGTGCTGACCCGCACCATGCTGCTGGAGAAGGTCTGGGACTTCTCCTTCGACCCCACCACCAACGTGGTGGACGTCCATGTCAGCCGCCTGCGGCGCAAGCTGGAGGCGGGCGGCGAGCCGCCGATGATCCGCACCGTGCGCGGCGCCGGCTATGCGCTGGAGGCACCGGAGCGGGCCGGCGCCGAGGGGTGAGCCCGGCCCGTGTGCCCGTCCGCGGCCGGCACGACGCCCCTCAGGGCATGGCGACGCCCAGCTTTTCCGCCCAGGGGCGCAGCGCGTCGAGGATGCCCGCCCGCAGCGCGAGCCCGTCGCGTTCCGCCGCCGCCCGCCGGCGCAGCCCCGCCTCGCCGGGCCTGTCTCTTGATCACATCTACGCACAGCTCCACCGTAAGGCGA
>NZ_BDLP01000408.1:0-3595 GCF_001950415.1 Roseomonas sp. TAS13 | reverse complement strand
GCGCCCCGTCCTGTCGCTGCTCGGCCGCCGCCTCGTCTCCGGCGGCGGCTACTGGGACCCCGCCTATGGCCGCCCCGGCAGCGGCGATGCCAGCGTGCTCGCCGCGCTCTACGCCGATGCGGAGGGCAACCAGTACCTGCACCGCCTGGCCTATCTGACGCACGAGCCCGGCGCGCAGCCCGATCCCGCCACGCAGCAATGCGCCCGCGTCGCCGCCCTGGCGCGGGATCTCCTGCTGCCCGTGGTGCGGGTGGAGACCAACGGCATCGGCCGCTTCCTGCCCGCCCTGCTGCGGCGGGAGATGGCGCGTGCCGGCGCCGCCTGCACGGTGGTGGAGCAGTCGAATTCCCGCCCCAAGCGGGAACGCATCCTGGGTGCCCTGGACCCGGCCCTGGCCGCCCGCCGGCTGCACGCGCATGACAGCGTCTTCCGCACCGGCTTCCCGGCGGAGATGGCGGGCTGGAGGCCCGAGCTGGCGAACCAGCGCGACGATGCGCTGGATGCCGTGGCCGGCTGCCTGCTGGCCGAGCCGGTGCGGATGCCGGGCCAGGCCGCCGTGCCGCGTGGGCGTGGCTGGCACGGAAATTCCGCTTGACGATAGGAATAATTTCTTTTTAACCTCGCCGCATCAACGCCATTCTTGCGTCTCGCGCGCCTCACCTGCTCCGGGGTGTCCGCGACCGCACGTTCCGGCGGCTCGCACCGCACTTCCGCCCCTTACTTCCCCCGGCGCGACCCTGGACCGGCCCCCCCTAGGTGGTCGGCCTCGCCCGCGTGCCCTCTCCAGCCCGAAAGGACCCCCATGGCCCGATCATGGACAGACGCCGCGTGCCCGCCGCGCGGCCCGGCCCGCACGCGTCCTGCACCTCGCCGCCAGAACCGCCATGCCGGTTGAGCCCCTCTTCCGCCATCTCGGGCGCCTGCTGCGGCGCGAACCCTGGTGGGCCGAGTTCTGGGCCGGCGCCGGCTGCCTGGTCTGGACGCTCTGGACCTTTCTGGCGGCGGTGGAGCCCGGTGCCCGCCCCACCTTCCGCCTGGCCACCTCCCTGCCGCTCCCCTTGGCCGACGAGCGCTTCTGGCAGGCCAGCGGCGCCGTGCTGGGGCTGATCCAGGTGGCCTCGCTGCTGGCCGACCAGCGCCGCGCCCGCCGGGCCGCGAGCTTCCTCGGGAGCTGGTGGTGGACCACCCTGTTCCTGGCCCTGCTCCTCGCCGATCCGGCTGCCCCAGCCATGGCCCTCTATGCCGTGATGGCGGCGATCAACCTCGTCTCCCTGGTGCGCCTGCGGCCGGAGCTGCCCTGAGCATGTCCGACCAGTCGAGCCCCTGGTGGGTCGTGCTGGCCTCGGGCGCCATCTCCGCCATCGGCCTCTGGCTGAACGCGCGCGGCGCCTGGCTGACCACGCGCCTGACCAGCGAGGAGCGCCAGGCGCAGGAGCGTGCCCAGGTCATGGCCTCGCTCGATGCGCGGCAGAGCGCCTGGATCGCCCGGCAGGAGCAGGAGCTGGAGAAGATGCGCCTGCGCCTGGAGGCGCTGCAGGCGGATTGCGACCGGGCGCACGAACTCGCCCGCGCCTGGCACGCCCGGGCCCATGCGCTGCGCCACCAGCTCGATGCCGCGCTGCCCGGCCGCGAATCGCGGCCTTCCCTGCCCGGTCTTGAGGAAATCGAAACCTGATGCGGGTGGAATTTACCCGTTTCGTTCCCGGACCGCCCTTCCCCATGAACCTTCCCGGAAAAGCCGCGATGCCCTCCACCGACAGTTCTTCCGCCGACAGCCGCGCGCATGATGCCGCGATCCTCGCCCTGACCCTCTATTCCGAGGCCGGCGACCGCCCGCTCCGCGCCATCGAGGCGCTGGCGGCGCTGGTGATGAACCGCCACCGCTCCGGCCAGGGCCACTGGGGCCAGGGCATCACCGGCATCTGCCGCGCGCCCTTCCAGTTCCCCTGCTGGAACACCCGCCACCCGCACCATGCGCGTCTGCGGGCCGCCGCGCCGGGCCCCGCCATGAGCGCGGCGGCGGCGTTCGAGGAATTCGGCGCCCCGCTGCTGGTCACCACGGCGGACCACGCGCTGCTGACGCCGGCCATGGTGGCGCACCTGCTGCGGGAGGCCCCGGGCCGGGCATCCGCCGTGGCGGCGCTCGCGCGGCGCGACACGATCCTGGCGGAGTTCCCGGAGACCCGGCGCACCTGGCTGCGCTTCCGGGACGGCGATTTCAGTGGCTGCAACCTGTTCCTGCTGGCGCGGCCCGAGGCGATCCGGGTGCTGCGCTTCTGGCAGCGGCTGGAACAGCAGCGGAAGCGGCCGACGGCCATGGCCCGGATGCTGGGGCCCATCGTGCTGCTCCGCTATGCCCTGGGCTGGATGACGCTGCGGGCCGGACTGGATGCGCTGGGGGCACGCTGCGGGACGCCCGTGGCCGTGGTGGAGATGCCCTTCGGCGCGGCGGCCGTGGATGTGGACAAGCCGGACGACCTGGCGCTGGTGGAGGCCCGTCTCGGTGGGGCGGAACGGCGGCGGCTGCCGCAGGTGGGGTAAGGGCCGCCACCGCTGACCTCATGCGGCGCGGGCGCGCCCTGGTCCGCTCCGTGACGGCGGCCTCCCCGGCCCGGGGCGGGAGGCTTGCGGGAAACAGGCCGGCGTGGCGGGCTTCCTCGCCGGTGCCCCTGCCCCTTATCCTGCGGGTCCGGTCATCCGTGCGGATGGCAAGCCGACCGCCCATAGTCCGAGGATAACGTCATGGCTCTCGATTCCACCGCCTCCGGCCTGTTTCCCATCGCGCCGACGCCCTTCCAGCCGGACGGGCGGATCGATGTGGCATCGGTCGATACCCTGATGGAGCGCTACCTCGCCGCCGGCGCCACGGGCGTCACGGTGCTGGGCATCATGGGCGAGGCGCCGAAGCTGGAGCCGGAGGAGTCGCTCGACATCGCCGCGCGCTTCGTGAAGGGCATGGCGGGGCTTCCCGTCATCGTCGGCGTGTCCGCGCCCGGTTTCGCCGCCATGCGCTCCCTCAGCCGCGCGGTGATGGACAAGGGGGCGGCGGGGGTGATGATCGCGCCGGTGCCGTCGCTGCGCACCGACGACCAGATCGTCACCTATTACCGCCAGGCGATCGAGGCCATCGGTGACGACGTGCCCTTCGTGATCCAGGACTATCCGCTGACCCTCTCGGTGCAGATGACGCCCGGGGTGATCCGCCGGATCGTGCAGGAGCATCCCTCCTGCGTGATGCTGAAGCACGAGGACTGGCCGGGCCTGGAGAAGATCTCCACCCTGCGGCGCTATCAGGAGGACGGCTCCCTGCGGCCCCTCTCCATCCTGACCGGCAATGGCGGGATGTTCCTGGACTTCGAGATGGAGCGCGGCGCGGACGGGGCCATGACCGGCTACGCCTTTCCGGAAATGCTGGCGGATGTGGTGCGGCTGCAGAAGGAAGGCGCGCGGGAGGCGGCGCACGACCTGTTCGACGCCCATCTGCCACTGCTGCGCTACGAGCAGCAGCAGGGGGTGGGCCTCGCCGTCCGCAAGTATGTGCTGATGCGGCGCGGCTTCATCGCCTCCGATGCGCAGCGCAAGCCCGGCGCGGCCC
>NZ_BDLP01000407.1:0-3636 GCF_001950415.1 Roseomonas sp. TAS13 | reverse complement strand
GCGGCCACGGCGTCGGCGCGGCGGCGCGACAGGCCCATGTTGTACTGCGGCGTGCCGGAGCGGTCGGCGTGGCCGGCCACCTCGATGCGGGTCGAACCCGTGCTACGCGCGTTCTGCGCCGCCTCGGTGATGATCTGCCGGGCGCGGTCCGTCAGGTTGTAACGGTCCCAGTCGAAGAACACGAGGTAGGTGCGGGCCACGGCCTGCGGCGGCGCCACCGGGGCAACGGCCGGCGGCGGCGGGGTCGGCGTGTTGAAGGCGTAGCGCAGGCCGAAGAAGGCCGAGTGGTTGTAGTTGTCGAACTCGGTCTTCGAGCGCGACAGCGTCGTGCGGGTGCCGTTGGCGGCCACGCTCTGGATCTGCGTGTCGAACTCGGGCTGCAGCGTGCCGAGGAAGCGGTATTCCGCCGTGAACGACAGGCCGGGCACAGCCGGGATCGGGAAGGCGAGGCCGGCGATGCCCTGGTAGGCGAACTGGCCGTCGGTGTCGTCGATCACCAGGCGGGCGTTCGAGCCATAGCGACCGGTCGCGTTGTCCATCTGCACCCACTGGTAGCCCACGCCGGCGCCGATATAGGGCACGACCGGGGTGAACTGCGGGATGAAGCTGGGCAGGGCGAAGTCATAGAAGACATTGCCCATCGCGCCATAGGTGCGCTGCTTGCCGCCGATGGCGTAGCCGCGCGTGCCGAAGGCGCTCAGGTTGTCGATGTCGTTCTCGCGGTAGCTGCCTTCGGCCTCGAGGCGCAGGCCGTTGCCGAAGCCCCAGCCGATGCTGGCGACGCCGCCCCAGCCCAGCTCGTACTTCGCCTTCAGGCTGTCGTTCGGCAGCCCGAGGCGGACCCGGGTGGAGGAGTCGGAGTCGACGTTGTTCGTGGTGCTCTGCACCCAGTTGGCGCCGGCGCCAGCACCGACATACAGGCCGGTGATCGGCTGCGCCTGGGCGGCCAGCGGCAGCGACAGGATCGTCGCGGCCATCAGTGCCTTGCGAAGGCTCATCATAAATTCTCCCTCGATCCCATCAGGGCATCGCAACCGCAGACCTGTGAGGAAGAACCCCCCGATTCATGCTGCGGCATAAGCGGGAGATAGCACCGGCTCGCCGGGAAAGCATCCGCCTGCGTCTCGTTTCTGCATCACTGTGGCGACGATGCCACGAGCATTCCGGGCCCGGGAAGCCTGACGCCCCGGAAAGACGGCGGCGCGCGCCGCCGCGGCATGGAAGCGGCGGGCAGGGGGACTGCGAAGGCGCAGGAGACTCGCGGGTGCAGGGCCGCCTCGCCCCGCAGCGGGCTCAGATGCGGCCGAGGAGGACCGCCTCCTCCGTCTCCGCCAGCGTGCCGAGGGGCAGCAGGAGATTGGCATGGCCCATCTTCCGGCCGGGGCGCGGCGCGCCCTTGCCGTAGAGCTGCCCCACCACGCCGGGCGCGCCGAGAATCGCTGGCCAGCGCGCCATGCCCTCGGGGCCGATCAGGTTCCGCATCACCGCATCGGCATGGCGCGTGGTGGCGCCGAGCGGCAGCCCGGCCACGGCGCGGGCCTGCTGCTCGAACTGCCCGGCGATGCAGGCCTCCGGCGTCCAGTGGCCGGAATTGTGCGGACGCGGGGCGATCTCGTTGCCGAGCAGGGTGCCGTCTTCCATCAGGAAGAACTCCACCGCCACCACGCCGACGAGGTCGAGCGCCTCCGCCACCCGCGCGACATGGCGGCGCGCCTGCTCCGCGGTCGCCGCCGGGATGCGGGCGGGGGCGAAGGACAGGTCGAGGATGTGGCGGGCGTGGCGGTTCTCGGCCACGTCATAGGTCGCCACGCTGCCATCCAGCCCGCGTGCGGCGATGGCGGAGACCTCCATCACGAAGGGCACGAAGGCTTCCAGGATCAGCGGCCGGGGCGACAGACGCTCCCAGGCCGCGTCGAGGTCGGCATCCTCGCGCAGCACCGCCTGGCCACGGCCGTCATAGCCCAGGCGCGTGGTCTTCAGCACGGCGGGCAGCCCGAGCTCCGCCACCGAGGCCGACAGGTCCTCGCGGCTGTGCACCGCGCGCCAGGGCGCGACGGGCACGCCGGCCCCGGCCAGGAAGGCCTTCTCCTGCAGCCGGTCCTGGCAGACCGAGAGGGCGCGGCGCCCGGGGCGGCAGGGCACCACGGCCTCCAGCGCGTCCAACGAGGCGACGGGCACGTTCTCGAACTCGAAGGTGACGACGTCCACGGCGCGCCCGAAGCGCTCCAGCGCCATGATATCCTCGTAGGGCGCGACGGTGCGGGCGGCGGCGACCTGCATGCCGGGGGAATCCGCCTCCGGCGCAAAGACATGGCAGCGGTAGCCGAGGCGGGCGGCGGCCATGGCGGTCATGCGGCCGAGCTGCCCGCCGCCCAGGATGCCGATCGTGGCACCCGGGGGGAGGGGAGCGGTGCTCACGCGGGATTCTCCGGCACGGATTCGGTCTGCGCGCGGCGATGCGCCGCCAGCCGGTCCGCCAGGGCCCGGTCGGTGCCGGCCAGGATGGCGGCCGCCAGCAGGGCCGCATTCACCGCCCCGGCGCGGCCGATGGCGAGGGTGCCGACAGGGATGCCGGCGGGCATCTGGACGATGGAGAGCAGCGAATCCATGCCCTTCAGCGCCTGGCTTTCCACCGGCACGCCGAGCACGGGCAGCGAGGTCATCGCGGCGGCCATGCCGGGCAGGTGCGCGGCCCCGCCAGCCCCGGCGATGATCACCCGCAGGCCACGGCCGGCGGCGCCGCGGGCATAGTCGTAGAGCCGGTCCGGCGTACGGTGGGCCGAAACCACGCGGGTCTCGTGCGGCACTTCCAGCGCGGTCAGGATCTCGGCGGCATGGCGCATCGTCTCCCAGTCGGAGCGGCTGCCCATGATGATCCCCACCAGCGGCGCGGCGTCGGGCGTTCCGGGGGAGGGCATCCAGGGGCTGGTCACGGCGGCCTCCGTCACGCAATGATGTCCGGCAGAAGCTGGCTTTCGAGCCAGACGATCTCGTCCTTCAACTTCAACTTCCGCTTCTTGAGGCGCTGCATCTGGAGCTGGTCGCTGACGCCCAGCTCCATGCGCGTGATGACGGAGTCCAGGTCCCGGTGCTCGCTTCGGAGCTCGTGGAGGCGGCGAAGGAGGCTGTCGCGATCGGCGAGCATATGGGGCGACGGTTCCGGAAAGGGCTGCAACCCGAAGGGGTCCGCGCCCATAACATACAAGTGCGGCCCTGACAGCCGCTAATCGGGAGAAGGAACCAAGGCCCATGCAGACCGCCCCGCGCCTGCGTTCGCTGGAGGAGCGCCACGCCGCGCTGGAAGACCGGCTCTTCGCCGAGACCCACCGTCCCAAGCCCGATGAGGCGGAACTGACCCGCCTGAAGCTGGAGAAACTGCGCCTGAAGGAGGAGATGGAGCGCCTTCGCGGCGCGACGGGCTGAGCCCGGAGGGAGCACCGGCGCCCGGCCGTGCGCCGGTGCTCCCGCTTCTCCATCCTTTGCCTTGGCGGCATCCCATTCCCGCCAGCACCGGCGTCGCGCGCCGGTCCACCCCCCCCCGGCTGCGTTCCCGCGCCGCCCGGACCACCGGACCCCGCACCGGATGCGGCACAGCGACAGTTGCGTGACACGGGACGCAACCGCGCCGGCGGCTGG
>NZ_BDLP01000406.1:0-3659 GCF_001950415.1 Roseomonas sp. TAS13 | reverse complement strand
GCCTCCGGCCCGCCGAGGCGCTCGGCATAGAGGGCGGCGGTGCGGCGGGTGATCAGCTCGGTGCCGAAGGCATCCACCGCCAGGTGGTGCACGCGCTGGTACCAGAGATGCCGCTCCGGTCCGAGGCGGTAGATGCGCTCCGCCGCCAGCGCCTCGCCCTTCAGGCCGCGCGGCGTGTCCATGTCGTGGCGCATGGCGGCACGGGCCTTGGCCTCGCCCTCCGGATCGCCGGACAGGTCGATGACCTTCACCTCCGGGCGCAGTGCGGGATCGATTGCCTGCACCGGCTGCCCGTCGCGTTCCTCGAAGCGCAGACAGAGCGCCTCGGACTCCGCCACGGCCTGGGACAGCGCGGCGCGGAAGGCGCCGAGGTCGAGCTTCCCGTGCAGGGCGATGAACTGACCGGTGTTGAAGACCGGGTTCTGCGGGTCCAGGCGCTGTGCGTACCAGAGTCCGGCCTGGGCTTCGGTCAGCCCCAGCCAGGACAGGGGCGGCTGGGGGGCCGTGCCCATCTCAGCCCCCGGCCTGCGCCTTCTGGCGGCGCTCCACGATCGCCCACCAGGTGTTCAGCGTCAGCTCCTCGGCGAACTCGCCGAAATCCAGCGACAGGCCGCGCTCGCTCCAGAGCAGGAGAAGGTTCATCGCCCGCATGGAATCGAGGCCCAGGTCGATCAGGCTGTCATCATCGCCGATCTCCGACGGGTCCTCGTGCAGCAGGCGCGCGATATCGGCGCGCATGCCCTCCCTGGTCAGCGGGGCGTGGCTCACAGGACCTCCAGGATCTGCGTGGTGGTCATCGGCACGCCGCAGACATCGGCGACGTAGCGCAGCGCCATGTCGTGCTTCTCGCGCGAGAAATCGGCCACCGCATCGGCGGCGTAGAAGGGCTCGATATCGCGCATGAAGGCCTCCGCCGCCGTCAGCAGGCAGCCGATATGCGCGTAGATGCCGCAGACGATGATCTGGTCGCGGCCGCGCGCGCGCATCAGCGTTTCCAGGTTGCTGCGCTGGAAGGCGCTGTAGCGGTGTTTCACCAGCACGAAATCGTCCGGCTGCGGCGCCAGCTCGTCCAGGATCGGCTGATGGTCCTGCGACCAGCTCATGCCCCGGCCCCAGAGATCGGCCTGCAGCCCGCGGTCGCGCCGGTCCTGGTCGCCTTCCTGCGCCGTGTAGAAGACGGGGATGCCGGCCCGGCGCGCCTTGGCGGCCAGGGCGTGGATATTGGCCAGCACCAGCTCGATCGGCGGTTCGTCGGGCGTGAAGGCGCCGACGAAATAGCGCTGCATGTCATGCACCAGCAGCGCGGCGCGGTCGCGCTCCAGCCGCCAGGGCGCGCGCGGCGCGGGAAGCTCCTCCGCGCGCGGCAACGGATAGGCGGGGATGCGCGGCAGGCCCTTGGTACTCGACATCACGATTCCTGCTGTTCCAGGAACTGCGCGCGCAGCCGGGCGCGCAGCTCCTTGCGGCTGATCTTCAGCGCCGCGGTGGTGGCGAAGCGTTCCACGAAGACGACCTGGTCCGGCACCTTGAAGTCGGCGATGCCGCGGCTCCGCATCCAGGCCTTCAGCGCCGCCGGCTTCGGCCTCTCCCCTTGCGGGATCACGAAGGCGCAGATGCGCTCGCCCAGATAGGGGTCAGGCACGGAGACGATGGCGGCGTCGAAGACGTTCGGATGCGCCAGCAGATGGTCCTCCACCTCCTCGGCCGAAATCTTCTCGCCGGCGCGGTTGATGTGGTCGCCCGCCCGGCCCTGCACCTCGAGATAGCCGCCCGGCAGGCGGCGCACGATATCGCCGGTGCGGTAGTAGCCGTCCCCGGTGAAGGAGCGCGCATTCGCCGCGTCGTCGTTGTGGTAGGCGCGGATCGTATAGGGGCCGCGCGTCAGCAGGTGCCCGGGCTCGCCCTCCGGCACCGGCTCGCCGGCATCGTCCACGATCAGCACCTCGTCATCCGGGCTGATCGGGCGGCCCTGGGTGTTGACGATGATCTCCTCGGGATCGTCGAGGCGGGTGTAGTTCACCAGCCCCTCCGCCATGCCGAAGACCTGCTGCAGCGTGCAGCCGAGCGTGGCGCGCACGCGCTTCGCCCCCTCCGGCGTGAATTTCGCGCCGCCGACCAGCAGCACCTTGAGGCTGCCGAGGTCGTACTTCGTGTTCGGCGCCGCCTGCATCCAGAGCAGCGCGAGCGGCGGCACGAGGCCGGTGATGGTCACACGCTCCCGCGCGATGATCGGAAAGGCGGTCTCGGGGCTCGGATTGGGGCTCAGCACCACCCGCGCGCCGGCATGGAGCGCGCCCATATGGCCGGGCGAGCTCATCGGAAAATTATGCGCCGCCGGCAGGGCCACGAGGAAGACGCTTTCCGCCGTGACGCCGCAGATCCCGTTGCTGGCGCGAAAGCTGTAGATGTAGTCGTCATGCGTGCGCGGGATCAGCTTCGACAGCCCGGTGCTGCCGCCGGAGATCTGCAGGAAGGCGACCGAGGACGGGTCCGGATCGGCGGGCAGGCCGCCCACCACGTCGCGCGGCTCGGCCACGCAATCCTCCAGCGCGGTGAATTCCTCCGCCGCGCCGATGATGACCACATGCCCCACCGCCGGCACTTCCGCGCGCAGCGCCCGCGCCAGGGTGCGGTAGTCGAAGCCGTCCGCCCGCTCCATGGTGACATAGCCCCGTGCCTCGGCACGGCGGGCGAAATGAGCGATCTCGGTGATGCGGTGCGCTGGCAGGGCATAGACCGGGATCATCCCGGCGCGGAACAGGCCGAAGACCACGGAGAAGAACTCCGCGACATTGCCGATCTGCACCACCACCCGGTCGCCGGGGCGCAGGCCCAGCCTCAGGAAGCCCGCCGCGTGGCGCTCCGCCCGCTCCCAGAGATGGCGATAGGTCCAGTGCCGTGCGCCGTCCACGATGGCCACCGCGTCCGGATGCTCCGCCGCGCGCTGGCGCAGAAAGCCGGGGAAGGTCTCGCCGCGCCAGTAGCCCGCCTCGCGGTAGCGCCGGGCGAATGCCTCCGGCCATTCCTGGCGCAAGGGGGCCACGGGGGGGATCATGCATCGAACTCCTGCCCTGGCGGCACGCCCAGGGCATTCAACATGGCGCGGAACTTGGCCGCGGTCTCGCGCGCCTCGGCCTCCGGATCGGAGCCCGGCACGATGCCGGCCCCGGCATAGAGCCGCGCCCGGTTCCCGGCAATCTCGGCGCAGCGGATGGAGACATGCCAGGCGCCATCCCCGTCGCGGTCGCACCAGCCCACCGCCCCGGCGTAGAAGTCCCGGTCATGGCCTTCCAGCGCCTGGATGCGCTCCGCCGCCCGGTCGCGCGGCACGCCGCAGACGGCGGGGGTGGGGTGCAGCAGCGCGGCGAGGTCGGCGGCGGAGGTATCGGGGTCCTTCAGCTCGCCCTCGATGCGGGTGCCGAGATGCCACATGCTGCGGGTAGCGGTGACGGTGGTGCCCTCCGGCGCGGCGAGGTTCCGGCAATGCGGGCCCAGCATGTCGAGGATGAACTCCGCCACCAGCGCATGTTCCCGCCGGTCCTTGCCCGAACGGCCCAGCGCCTCGGCGGCGGCGCGGTCGGCCGCCGGATCAGCCTCCCGCCGCGCGGAGCCGGCCAGGGGATGCGACAGGACGGCACGGCCCCGGCGGGCGACCAGCA
>NZ_BDLP01000405.1:0-3674 GCF_001950415.1 Roseomonas sp. TAS13 | reverse complement strand
GCACGCGCCGGTGCACCGCGACCCGGCCATGGCCGCCGTGCTGTCCCGCGCCGAGACCGTGGCGCGGGCCGAGGCCAGCGTGCTGATCACCGGGGAGAGCGGCACGGGCAAGGAGGTCCTGGCGCGCCACATCCACCGTCATTCCCGCCGCGCCAACGGCCCCTTCGTCGCGCTGAACTGCGCCGCGCTGCCGGAGACGCTGCTGGAATCCGAGCTCTTCGGCCATGAGAAGGGCGCCTTCTCCGGCGCCGTCGCGGCCCGGCGCGGCAAGTTCGAGCAGGCCGATGGCGGAACGCTGCTGCTGGACGAGATCGGCGAGATGGACGTCCGGTTGCAGGCCAAGATCCTGCGCGTGCTGCAGGAGCGGGAGGTGGACCGGCTTGGCGGCACGGCGCCGGTGAAGGTCGATGTCCGCATCCTCGCCGCCACCAACCGCGACCTTGGCGCCGAGGTGCGGGCCGGGCGCTTCCGCGAGGACCTGCTCTTCCGCCTGCGGGTGGTGAGCCTGCGCCTGCCCGCGCTGCGCGACCGCGCCGGCGACATCCTGCCGATCGCCGAGCACTACGCCGCCCGCTATGCCGAGGCCAATGGGCTGCCGCACCGCCCCTTCGCGCCGCAGGCGCGGGCGATGCTGCTGTCCCATCCCTGGCCCGGCAATGTGCGGGAGCTGGAGAACGCCGTGCATCGCGCGGTGCTGCTGGCCGAGGGCGACGAGATCGGCCCCATGGCGATCGAGCTGGACCAGCCGCTGCCATCCGTGCCCGAACCCGCCACCGCTGCGGAGACCGTGCCCCGGCCCGCCACGCCGGCCGGGATCGTGGCGCTGGTCGGGCGGCGGGTGGAGGATGTGGAGCGCGACCTGATCCTGGAAACGCTGGGCCACTGCCTGGGCAACCGCACCCGCGCCGCCGAGATCCTCGGCATCTCCATCCGCACCCTGCGCAACAAGCTGCACGAGTACCGCGCCGCGGGCGCCAGCGTCCCAGCCGCACCGGGGCAGGCACCGCCGCCGGCGCTGCCCGGAGCTCTTTCCGCCATGATGCCCATCGGCGCCGGGGCGGAGCCGGTCTGAGCCGATGCTGGCCCTCGCGCAACGCCTGAAGACCTTCAGCCCCGGCAGCGACACGGGCCTTGCCCTGGGCGTGGCGGCGCTGATCGCGGTGCTGGTGGTGCCGCTGCCGCCGTTCCTGCTCGACGCGGCGCTGGCCATCTCGCTGACCCTCAGCGTGCTGGTGCTGATGACGGCGCTGTTCCTCCAGCGGCCGCTGGACTTCACCTCCTTCCCCACGCTGCTGCTGCTGACCACGCTGCTGCGCCTGGCGCTCAACGTCGCCACCACGCGCATCATCCTGACCCATGGGCACGAGGGCCACGGCGCGGCGGGGGCGGTGGTTTCCGCCTTCGGCTCCTTCCTGATGGGCGGCGACGTGCTGGTGGGGCTGATCGTCTTCGCGATCCTGCTGGTCGTGAACTTCATGGTGGTGACCAAGGGCTCCGGCCGCATCGCCGAGGTCGCGGCGCGCTTCTCGCTCGACGCCATGCCGGGCAAGCAGATGGCGATCGACGCCGACCTTTCCGCGGGCATCATCGACGAGTCCGAGGCCAAGCGCCGCCGCCGCGACCTGGAGGCGGAGAGCGGATTCTACGGCGCCATGGACGGCGCCGCGAAATTCGTGCGCGGCGATGCCATCGCCGGCCTGATCATCACCGCGCTCAACCTGCTGGGCGGCATCGCCATCGGCGTGGTGCGTCAGGGGCTGCCCTTCGGGGAGGCGGTGACCACCTTCTCCGTCCTCACCGTGGGCGACGGGCTGGTGTCGCAGGTGCCGGCGCTGCTGGTCTCGGTCGCCGCCGGTATCGTGGTGACCAAGGGCAATACCGAGGGCACCGCGGACCAGGCGCTGATCGGTCAGCTCGCCACCGGTACCAAGCCGCTGGCGCTGGTTTCCGGCGCGGCGGTCGCCTTCGCCCTGCTGCCGGGCATGCCGATGCTGCCCTTCCTGGCGCTGGCCGGCGGCACGGGCACGCTGGCCTGGTCGCGCCGCAAGGCCGCGGCGGCGAGGGCGGAGGCCGAGAACACCCTGCCGGCCGCCGGCCCGGCCCCGGAGGCGCCCGTCTCGGAATCCCTGCGGATGGATTCGATCCGGGTGGAGCTGGGCTATGGCCTGCTGCCGCTGGCGGCGGGGGACGGGCCGCGCCTGACGGAGCAGATCCGCAACCTGCGCCGCGGCGTGGCGACCGAGATGGGCTTCGTGCTGCCGGCGGTGCGACTGCAGGACAACCTGGAACTGCCGGCCGACACCTATGTGATCCGGGTGAAGGAGATCGAGGCCGGGCGCGGCCAGTTGCGCCTGCCCATGCACCTCGCGATCGATCCCTCGGGGCAGACGCCCGACCTGCCGGGCGATCCCTGCCAGGAGCCCAGCTTCGGCCTGCCCGCCCGCTGGATCGAGGAGCAGCACCGCGACATGGCGCTGGCCCTCGGCTGCACGGTGGTCGATCCGGCCGGCGTGCTGGCCACGCATCTGACGGAGGTGGTGCGCGAGCACGTGCCCGAGCTGCTGAGCCATGCGGAGACGCAGAAGCTGCTGGACGAGCTGCCGCGCGAGCAGGCGCGGCTGGTCTCGGACCTGATCCCCTCGCAGATCTCCACCGGCACGGTGCAGCGCGTGCTGCAGGCGCTGCTGGCCGAACGCGTCTCGATCCGCGACCTGCCCACCATCCTGGAAGGCATCGGCGAGGCGGTGTCAGGGGGGCTCCGCTCGGTGCCCGGCATGGTCTCGGTGGTGCGCGCCCGGCTGGCGCGCCAGATCAGCGAGGCGGCGCGCGGCCCCAACGGCTATGTGCCGATGATCGCCCTTTCCGCCGAATGGGAACAGGCCTTCGCGGAATCCCTGGTCGGCCCGAACGAGGACCGCCAGCTCGCCATGGCGCCGACGCGCCTGCAGGACTTCATGCAGCGTGTGCGCGACAGTTTCGACAAGGCCAGCGCGGCGGGCGAGACGCCCGTGCTGGTCTGCAGCGGCGCGGCGCGCGCGCATGTGCGCGCCATCGTCGAACGCTTCCGGCCCGCGACGGTGGTGCTGTCGCAGGCCGAGATCCATCCGCGCGCGCGCATCCGCACGGTGGGCGCCATCTGATGCGCAGGAATTTTCGTGTCGCCTTCACCTCTCATCAACAGAATTCGTTGCAAGGTTGAACCCATGAAGATCCGCGTATTCAACGGCTCCTGCATGACCGAGGCGATGCGCGTGCTGCGCCTCGAAATGGGTGACGATGCCGTCATCCTCTCCTCCCGCCACACGGAGAACGGCGTCGAGGTCACCGCGGTGCTGGACAGCGACGAGCCGCTGCTGATCCCGCCCGATTCCGCGCTGAAGCCGCGGCACGTCATCCCGCCCGAGCTGCTGCGGCACAACCTGCCGCCGGATCTCGCGGCGCGGCTGCGCGGCCCGATGGCCAAGGCACTGGAGGACGCGCTGCCCTTCGCCGGCCTGCCGGACCCGGCCACGCGCACCCTGGCGCTGGTCGGCCCGCCGGGCGCCGGCAAGACGCTCACCTGCGCCAAGCTCGCCACGCGGCTGGTGATGTCCGGCCATGCGCCCACCGTGATCACCGCCGATGCCGCCCGCGCCGGCGCCACGGAACAGCTCGCCGCCTTCACCCGGGTCCTC
>NZ_BDLP01000404.1:0-3675 GCF_001950415.1 Roseomonas sp. TAS13 | reverse complement strand
GCGGCGGCGGACTGGCCGATCATGCCCTGGTGCAGCACGGAGCGCAGGTCGCGCAGCGGGCGGAAGATCTCGGTGCCGGCCATCAGCACGACCAGCAGCGCCTCCAGGCTCATCTCGCCGCTGGCGACGCGGTGCGCGCCGAGGATCAGCGCGATGGCGGAACCCAGCGCCATGCCGGTGTCGGTGATGCCGCGCGTCATCACCGAAAGGCCGAGGACGCGGAAGGTGGTCCGGTAGAGGGCGCGGGCCTTTGCCGCGAGCTGGCGGCCATAGGCGGCGCTCTGCCCGAAGGCCTGCAGGGTCGGCAGGCCCTGCACCGCGTCGAGGAACTCCCCGCCGAAGGCCTTGAAGGCCTTCTGTCGCTCCAGCGCCGCCCGCTTGTCCCAGCCATGCACCAGGGCCGGCAGCACCAGCGTCAGCAGCGCCGCCGTCAGCAGCACCAGCGCCACCGGCACGTCCCACCAGGCGATGAAGAGGAAGATCGCCACCGGGGCGCAGGCGGCAATGGCGAGCTGCGGCAGGTACTGGCCGAAGAAGGTCTGGAGCTGCTCCACCCCGTCGATCATCGAGAGCATGACGCCGCCGGTGCGTTCCCCCGCGAACCAGGCGGGGCCGAGGGCGGCGATGCGGTCGAAGAGCGCGGCGCGCAGCTTGGTCTGCACCGCGGCGGCGGTGCGGTGCGCCAGGGCGGCGCGGGCATGGTCGAGGACACCGCGCAGCAGCACCGCCAGCACCGCCCCGGCCAGCGGCCAGGCGGCCCCGACCAGCCCCTCCCCGGCGAAGACCCGGGCCAGGGCCACGCCCAGGAAGGCGAAGCGCGCGATGCCCGCCGCCAGCGCCAGTAGGCCCAGCACGACGCCGAGCAGCATTCCGGGGCGCAGGCCCCTGGTCAGGCGCCACAGGCGCGCATCAAAATACATGCCGAATCCTCGAAGCCCGTGACCGCCTGGTGCGGCCCTGCCGGATGCTGGGCCGGTGGCCCAGCGCCGGCAAATGCAAGCTTTTCATCCGCTGTTGAGCTATTTCGAACGGCTATGACTGCCCATCTGCCTTCCCTCCCCGCCCTGCGGGCCTTCGCCGCCGTGGCGCGGGAGGGCAGCTTCGCCCAGGCCGCCGAGATGCTGCATGTCAGCACCAGCGCCGTCAGCCACCAGATCCGCCAATTGGAGGAACAGCTCGGCACCCCGCTGCTGAGCCGCGCGCGCAACGGCAGCGGCCATAGCCGCACCGCCCCGACCGATGCCGGGCGGGAGCTGCTGCTGGTGGTGGAGGAAACGCTGGACCGTCTCGCCAGCGCCTGCGGCGCCATCCGCGACAAGGCCCGGAACCCGCGCCAGAACCTCGTGGTCTCGGCCAGCGGCTCCTTCGCCTCGCTCTGGCTGGCGCCTCGCCTCGCCCGCTTCGCCGCGCTGCATCCCAGCATCGCCTGGCACATGCGCGCGGTGGAAACGAATGTGCCGGACATGGCGGCGGAGGGGCTGGACCTCGCCATCCTGCGCGCCCGGCCCGGCCGGGTCGTGCCGCCGGACCGGCTGCTCTTCGCCGAGACGGTCTTCCCCGTCTGCAGCCCCGCCCTGGCCGCCATCGCCACCCCGGAGGAACTGCTGCGCCGCAGCCTGCTGGAGGAGGACGGCGACAGCCCGGAGAAGGACTGGTCCACCTGGCTGCCGATCCTGGGCCAGAAGCCCGGCACCGGCCATGTGCTGCGCTTCAGCAGCTACAACCAGGTGATCGGCGCCGCTTTGGCCGGGGCCGGGGTGGCGCTGGGGCGCTCGCCGTTGCTGGATGCGGAACTGGCCACCGGGCGGCTGGTGCGCCTCTTCGCGCCGCTCTCCCTGCCTGGCACCTGGGCCTTCGTCCTGCGCGCCCGCCCGGACGCCGCCCGCGACCCGCATGTGGTGCAGCTCTGCGACTTCCTGCTGCGGGAAGCCGGCTCGATTCTGTGAGGCGCGGCGCCTTCCGGCCAACCCCGGGGCGGAGGCTCCGCCTCCCCCCCGGCCCCCCCGCCGCCGGGGACCGAAGCCGGTCCCCGGACCCCTGGCTTGAGTGGGTGCCTGTGGCAGCCGTCAGCTTTCCTGCCTGATCCTTGGGAGCAGGCGGAAAGGCGGGGCTCCTGAACAAAGACGAAGACCCCTTGTCCGCCCTGGCGGCAGCGGCAGTCGCCGGAGAGCCACGCTCTCCGGCGCGATCCGGCCGGCAGCGGAAGCCAGCGAATGGGGTCCAGGGCGCGCAGCGTCCTGGCGGATGGGGGGACCGGGGGTGAAGGCAGAGCCTTCCCCCCGGGATGCGCAACGCAGGACGGTGCGCGCGGCAGCTCAGGCGGTGGCGCCGGCCTCGGCGGCCAGGGCGTCCCGCCACCCTTCCAGCCATTCCCGGGCCTTCTCCTCCGGCATGTCGCCGGAGCTGGCGTCGCAGCACAGGACCTCGCCGATGCGGCGGGCGCCGCGCACGGCAAGGGCCTTGTCGAACAGCTTGCCGCCTTCGCAGAAGGTCTCGTAGCTGCTGTCACCGAGCGCGATCACGCCGTAGCGCAGGCCGGACAGGTCGAGCGCGGAGGCGCGGAGCGTGTCGTAGAAGGGCCTGGCGCCATCGGGCACCTCGCCGTCGCCATAGGTGGAGGTGCAGAGGATGCAGGCCTCCGCGCCCTCCAGCACGGCGGGGTCGCCGCCATCCATGGCCACGATCTCGGCGCCGTCCAGCGCGCCGGCCAGTTCGTCCGCCACCATCTCCGCCGTGCCGGTCATGGTGCCGACCAGGATCAGGAGCTTCATCGCAGGGTCTCCTCGGTGGGATATCAGGTCCAGGAAAAGCCGTAGGCGGTGATCTCGCGCAGCAGGGCCTCGGGGCCCTTCTCGCCCGAGGCGCCGCGCAGCCAGGTGCGGCCATGCACCTCCAGCCCGCGCAGGTCCACGCGGCCATCGAAGCGCGCGGCGTTGCACCAGAAGCCGCCCAGGCATTCAGTGTCCTGCAGCGTCACGGCAGCCTCGAAGCGGGCGCTGTCGCAGGAAAGGTTGCCGAAGGCCACGGCGTGGTCGAGCTCCGCCAGCGTGGCGAAGCGGGCGGTGTCGAAGCTGGCGGTGCCGCGGAACTCGGCGCCGGAGAAGCGCGCCTGGCGTTCGAAGACCGCGCCGTCGAAGCGGGCATCGCGGTCGAAGCGCGCGCCGGAGGCGTCGATGCCGGCCTCGAAGCGGCAGTCCTGGAACCAGGCCAGCCCCTCGAAGACCGTGCCCGCGAGGCGCAGCGGCGCGGCGAAGACGGTGCCGCGCAGGTCGAGATGTCCGAGCGCGCGGTCGGACAGGTCCAGCGGCACCTCGATGCGGCGGCCGCGCAGCTCCACCACCTCGCCGGGGCGGAGCGGGGCGGCGATGGCGAACGGGATGTCGCTCATGCCTCGGCCAGTTCACGGCACAGGGCCAGCAGGGCGTCGCGGGTGGCGCCCTTGCGGCGCACCCGCCCGGCGCTGGCCGCGGCCTCCTCGGCGGCGCGGATGCGCAGCCAGTCGGCGAAGCCCACCGGCTCCACGCCCCGTTCCCGCAGCAGGGCGGCCAGCCCTTCCCGGCCCGGCTTCGCGCCCGTGGCGGTGGCGAGCGCTGCGCGCGCCGCATCGGCGACGAGCCGCGCCTCGGCACGGGCCTCCGGGATGGTGCCGCGCGGGCCACGGCGGAACCAGCCGGC
>NZ_BDLP01000403.1:0-3677 GCF_001950415.1 Roseomonas sp. TAS13 | reverse complement strand
CTGCATCAGGCGGCCATGGCGCGGGGCGAGGAAGGCTATGCCGCCTGGTGGGCCGGGCAGGGCGCGCCGCTGGCCCGCGCGATGCCTGCCGACGCGCTGGTCGCGACCCTGGTTCGCGAGGCCGGGCTGGAAGGCTGATCCCGGACTCCGGGAGGGCCATGCGGGGAAAAACCCCGGACCGAGGCTTCCCTCGGCGCCGGGGCTGGCGCAGCCTGCCGCGCGTCCGTTCATCCAGATCCGGCCATCCAGATCCAGAGGTGCTCCCATGCTGCTGCTCACCCCCGGCCCCGTGCAGACCGATCCGCGGGTGCGCGCCGCCATGGCGGTGGACATCGCACCCTGGGACCTCGACTTCCGCGCCGAATATGCCGAGATCCGCGAGAAGATCGTGGAGGTCGCGGGCGGCACGCCGGGGCATCACGTGACGCTGCCCCTGCAGGGTTCCGGCCATTTCGTCGTGGAGGCTGCGATCCGCACCTTCGTGCCGGCGGGCGGCGCCTTCCTGGTGCCGATGAACGGGCAGTACGCGGAACGGATCTGGCGGCTGGCCAGCGAGGCGGGGCGCAGGCCCATCGCCATCCCCGTGCCCGACACCCGGCCGGTGACGGCGCAGGAGATCGCCGCCGGTTTCGCCGCGCATCCGCAGGCCAGCCACCTGATCGCCGTGGTCGGCGAGACCGGCAGCGGCATCGTCAACGACCCCGCCGTGATGGGCGAGGCGGTGCGCAAGGCCGGGCGGCGCATGATCCTGGACATGGTGAGTGCCTTCGGCGCCTGGCCCTTCCGCCTCGCCGAGCATGACGAGATCGATGCCGTCACCTTCACCTCCAACAAGTGCCTGGAAGGCATGCCGGGGCTGGGCTTCGCCGTCTGCCCCGCCGACCGCACGCGCGAGCGCGCCGGGCAGGCCGGGAGCTGGAGCCTCGACCTGGGGGACGTGATGCTGACCGCCGAGCGCGCCGGCTGGGGCTCCTTCCGCTTCACGCCCCCGGTGCAGGCGCTGCGCGCCTTCGGCGTGGCGTTGGAGCTCTACGAGGCGGAGGGCGGGCAGAGGGTCCGCCTCGCCCGCTACCGCGAGAACATGCGGGTGCTGATGGATGGCATGACGGCGCTGGGGCTGCGGCCCTATCTGGCACCGGAACACCAGGGGCCGATCATCGCCACCTTCCACCAGCCGCCCGGGCCGGAGGCGGGCGGGCGCTTCGTGCTGCAGGACTTCGTCGATGCGCTGAAGCAGCGCGGCGTGCTGATCTCCAACTTCCACACCACGGAGGCCCCGACGCTGCGCATCGGCTGCATCGGCGCCATCACCCCGGACGACATGCGCCACGCCGTGGCGGTGATGGGCGAGGTGCTGGAGGAGATGGGCGTCCTCGCCTGATCCGGAAGGCCTACCGCCGCCCGGCTTCCCGCAGGGCGCGCATCCGGTCCTTCAGGCGGCGCAGGATGCCCGGCCGGGTTTCCGGGCGACGCTTCCAGTCGCGGCAATCGGCCCGGGAACGGCCGCAGCCCTTGCACCACCCGGTTCCGGAATCGAAGCGGCACAGTCCGGTACAGGGGTTCTTCACGGGGCGGGCTCCTCCGGCGGACGATCGAATGCTGATCGGATTCGGGGCAGAAGATGGGGTGGGTGACGGAGGATTCATCGCCGTCCCGTCCGGGGCCTGCCATTCGCCGCCCGCGAGCCTCTCCGGCGTCTTGCCCCGCCCGGCGGCGCGTCGTAACCGCGGGACGCAGCCGCGGGAAGCCGCCGTGATGGGGCGCCGCGCCCGGGCCGGCCTGCCCGGAGATGCCGGAACCGCCGGAGGGAGAACGCGCCCCGCATGACCACCGACCTCGCCATCGCCAGGGCCGCGACGCTGCGCCCGATCGCGGAGATCGCCGCCCGCGCCGGCATTCCGGAGGAGGCCCTGGAACCCCATGGCCGCTTCAAGGCCAAGCTGGACCCGGCCCGCATCCCCGACTCCGGCCGGACCGGCGCGCTGGTGCTGGTGACGGGCATCAGCCCCACCGCCGCCGGGGAGGGCAAGACCACCACCACCATCGGGCTGGGCGACGCGCTGAACGCGCTGGGCACGAAGGCCATGATCTGCCTGCGCGAGCCCTCGCTCGGCCCCTGCTTCGGCGTGAAGGGCGGGGCGACCGGCGGCGGGCGGGCGCAGGTGGCGCCGATGGAGGAGATCAACCTCCACTTCACGGGTGACTTCCACGCCATCACCAGCGCCAACAACCTGCTCTCCGCGATGGTGGACAACCACATCCACTGGGGCAACGCGCTGGGCCTGGACCAGCGGCGCGTCACCTGGCGCCGGGCCATCGACATGAACGACCGCGCGCTGCGCGACGTGCTGGTCGGGCTGGGCGGCATGCCGAACGGGCTGCCGCGCGAGGACGGGTTCGACATCACCGTGGCGAGCGAGGTGATGGCGATCCTCTGCCTCGCCCGCGACCTGGAGGACCTGCAGGAGCGGCTTGGGCGGATCATCGTCGGCCAGCGCCGCGACGGGTCGAGCGTCACCGCCGCCGACCTCAAGGCGCACGGCGCCATGGCGGCGCTGCTGCGGGAGGCGATGTTCCCGAACCTGGTGCAGACGCTGGAGGGCAGCCCGGCCCTGGTGCATGGCGGTCCCTTCGCCAACATCGCCCATGGCTGCAATTCCGTGGCGGCGACGCGGCTGGGCCTGCGGCTGGCCGATGTGGTGGTGACGGAGGCCGGCTTCGGCGCCGATCTGGGCGGCGAGAAGTTCTGCGACATCAAGTGCCGCCTGGCGGGGCTTGCGCCATCCGCCTGCGTGGTGGTGGCCACGGTGCGGGCGCTGAAGCTGCATGGCGGCGTGGCGCGTGCGAACCTGGACCGGGAGGACGCGGCGGCGGTGCGGCGCGGCGTGGTGAACCTGCAGCGCCATGTGGAGAACATGCGCCTCTTCGGCCTGCCGGTGGTGGTGGCGCTGAACGAGTTCACCTCCGACACCGAGGCCGAGTTCGCCGTGGTGCGCGAGGCCATGGCGCCGCTGGGCGCGAAGGTCGTGCTCTGCACCCACTGGGCCGATGGCGCGGCGGGCGCAGCGGATCTGGCCCGCGCGGTGACGCGGCTGATCAAGGGCGGCACGGCGCACTTCGCGCCGATCTATCCCGATGCCATGCCGCTGGAGGACAAGGTCCGCAGCATCGCCCGCAAGATCTACCGCGCCAGCGAGGTCAACTTCCCGCCCGCCGTGCATGCGCGGCTGAAGCGCTTCGAGGAGGCGGGCTACGGGCATTTTCCCGTCTGCATCGCCAAGACGCAGTATTCCTTTTCCGCCGATCCCGCGCTGCTCGGCGCGCCCACCGGCCATGTCCTGCCGGTGCGGGAGGTGCGTCTTTCCGCCGGCGCGGGCTTCATCGTGGTGATCTGCGGCGAGGTGATGACCATGCCCGGCCTGCCGCGCTCCCCCGCCGCCGAGCGCATCCACCTGGATGCGGAAGGCCGGATCGAGGGGCTGTTCTGAAGCCGCCGCGCGACCCCCGGGGGGGCCCCCGAGCGGCGCTGGCCGAGGCGCAGTCCCTGCTGCGTGAGGGCATGGCGCGGCACGGGGCCGGAGAGTTCGACCGGGCGGCGCGCTTCTATGCCCGGGCGCTGCGCCTCGTGCCGGAGGAGCCGAACGCGCTGAACCTGTCCGGCGTGCTGGCGCGGCAGC
>NZ_BDLP01000402.1:0-3684 GCF_001950415.1 Roseomonas sp. TAS13 | reverse complement strand
CGCGTGGCCTGGTCGAGCGGGTCGCCACGGGCATGGCCGAGCCGCCGGGGGCGGGCGGGATGCGCGGGGGAGGTCCGGGGCTGCCCGGTGGCGCGGCCCGGCCGCCGGTGGGGGCTGCCGGGAGGGCTGCCGGGGCGCCGGCCGCGCCAGCCGGCGCGCTGCCCGGGGAACATCCGGGGACGCGGCGATGAGCGAGCTGCCGCATCTGCTGGTGGTGGATGACGATCCGCGCCTGCGCTCCCTGTTGCAGCGCTTCCTGGCCGAGCAGGGATTCCGCGTCTCGGTGGCGGGGGATGCGGCGGCGGCGCGGCAGGCGCTGGGCGCCATGGCCTTCGACATGATCGTGCTGGACGTGATGATGCCGGGGGAGACGGGGCTGGAGCTGGTGGAGTCGCTGCGTCGGGGCGGGCAGGAGGTGCCGGTGCTGATGCTCACCGCCGCCGGGTCGCCGGACGACCGGGTGGCGGGGTTCGAGCACGGGGCGGACGACTACCTGGCCAAGCCCTTCGACCCGCGCGAGCTGGTGCAGCGGGCCAAGGCCATCCTGCGGCGCGTCGCGGTGCCGCCGCCGGCGGCGCAGTCGCTCGGGCCGGTGCAGCTCGGGTCGCGCTGGTTCGATCCGGAGCGGGGCGAGCTGCGGGGGGCCGAGGGAGCGATGCGGCTGACCGGGGGGGAGGCGGCGCTGCTGACCGCGCTGGCGGCGCGGGCCGGGGAGGTGCTGTCGCGCGAGGAGATCGCGGTGGCGCTGGGCACGCCGGATGCCGGGGAGCGGGCGGTGGATGTGCAGGTGACGCGGCTGCGGCGGAAGATCGAGCCGGACCCGCGCGAGCCGCGCTTCCTGCAGACGGTGCGGCACCGGGGCTATGTGCTGCGGCCGGGGAGTTAGCGGCCCGGTCCGTTCGTGCCGCGGGGCGGGGGCGGCGCCTCAGCCCCGGTGGCGGAGCTTCTGCGCCGTCAGGGACACGGCTGCCAGGCCCAGAACCGGGATCGCGAGCAGCAGGATGTCGGTCCAGCTCATTCCTTCAGGTCCTCCAGCAGGCGCCTTGCCTGGATATGTAGGCCGATCCCCGCGGCAAGGAAGAGGGCGCTTCCCAGCACGGCCAGGATGCCACCTTTCGGCATGGCCGTGCCATAGAGAGTTGCGGCCAGGGGGGCGACGATGCCCACCAGGACCGTGCCGCTGGCCACCGCGTTCAGCCAGGTGGCGGTCAGCTTGACCCGCTCGTTATGGGCCAGCTTGTTCGGCCCGGGTGGGAGGCCCATGGAGATTCCTCGGGAGGTTTCCTTGTTGGCGGGGAATGCGCCCCCCGCCCGGTTCCCGCGCCGTGGTGTACGCCCCCGTGCCCGGCCGCCGTGCCGCGGGGGCAGCGGGGTCAGCCGAGTTCCTGTTCCACCAGCGTGGCGAGGTAGCCGGCACCGAAGGGCAGCAGGTCGTCGTTGAAGTCGTAGAGCGGGTTGTGGACGGGCGTGCCGCCGCGCTCGCCGTCCCTTTGGCCGAACATCAGGTAGGCGCCGGGGACGCGTTCCAGCAGGAAGGCGAAATCCTCGCCGGCCAGGAGCGGGTGGCCGTCGCGGTGGACCTTGCCTTCGCCCAGGATGGCGGTGGCGGCCTGGGCGGCGCGGTCGGTCTCGCCGGGGGTGTTGATGGTGGGCGGATAGGCGCGGCGGTAGTCGATCTCCGCCTTGCCGCCCTGGGCCTCGGCGGTGAGGGTGACGGCGCGGCGGAAGAGGGTCTCGACGCGGTCGCGGATCTCGGGCTTCAGCGTGCGGACGGAGCCGCGCAGCTCGATGCTTTCCGGAAGCACGATGTCGGAGGTGCCGCCATGGATCTGGCCGATGCTGACGATGGCGGATTCCAGCGCGTCCACCTGCCGCGAGGGGATGGCGTTGAGCGCGTTGATCACCTGCGCGGCCATGGCCACGGTGTCGATGCCCTGCTGCGGATGCGCGCCATGGGCGGAGCGGCCGCGCAGCACGATGCTGAAATAGTCGATGGCGGCGAGCGCCGTGCCGGTGAGGGCCTGGGCGGTGCCGAGCGGCCGGTCGGGGCTGTTGTGGATGCCGTAGACGGCATCGCAGGGGAAGCGTTCCAGCAACCCGTCGTCGAGCATGGCCTTGGCGCCGGCCAAGCCTTCCTCGGCGGGCTGGAAGATCAGGTGGACGGTGCCGGAGAAGTTGCCGGTCTCGGCCAGGTACTTCGCCGCGCCGAGCAGCATGGTGGTGTGGCCGTCGTGGCCGCAGGCATGCATGCGGCCGGGATTTTGCGAGCGGTGGGCGAAGCCGTTGGCCTCCTCCATCGGCAGGGCGTCCATGTCGGCGCGCAGGCCGATGGCGCGGTTGCCGCCGGCACCCGACTTGCGGCCGCGCAGCACGCCGACGACGCCTGTCTTGCCGATGCCGCGATGCACCTCGATGCCCCATTCGGCGAGCTTCCGCGCGACGATGTCGCTGGTGCGGTGCTCCTCGAAGCCGATCTCCGGATGCGCGTGGAAGTCGCGGCGCCATTCGGTCATCTCGGGCTGCAGCGCGGCCAGGGCTTCGCGGGGCGAGGTCATGCGGGGGGACTCCTTCGGGTCTGTCTGCCGAATGGGACGGGTTTCGCGGTGGGGCGTCAATCCGTGGGCGGGGGGCGTGGCCAAGGGGAAAGGCAGCGCCTTTCACCCCGGGGACGGCGCAACGCCAGCCATGACGCGCGGCCCGGCGGGATCAGGTGCCGGGGCGTTGCGGCGGAATCGTGTCCCGCCTGGGCTGGGCCAGGAGCAGGGCGGCGGCGGGCAGGAGCCAGGCAATGCGGGCGCCATAGCGCTGGTGCGGCTTGCTGAGCGCGCCGGTGGCGAAGGCATTGGCGGCGAGGCCGAGGAGCACGCAGAGGGCCAGGGCGCGGCGGCGGGGGTCGTGGCGGTGGCGCCAGAGCAGGATGGGCAGGCCCAGGGCGGCGAGAAGGAGCGCGGGGGCCTGGAGCGGGAGGAAGGGGGCGGCACGCTGCGGCAGGAGGCCGCGCATCTGGGCGGAGGACTCGAAGCGGTGCAGTTCGGCGGGCGGGAAGCCGCTGGCGATGCGCAGGGCGAGGCCTTCCCCCACGGCGCCGCGCGGCAGGGTGTCGCCGATGCCGTTGGTGACGAGCTGCCGGGCCGTGTCGCGCAGGGCGTCGCGCAGGACGGCCAGGGGTTCGCGGCGCAGGGTTTCGGCGATGATCTCGCGGGCCTCGGGGGCCAGAAGGACGCCGCCCAGGAAGCGTGGCCGGCCATCGGCGTCGCTGTTCACTGGGCTGTCGGGCTCCCAGAGGAAGACGTCGCTGTCGGTGGGAAGGCGGCCGGCCCAGGCGCAGAGATACCAGCCGCGTCCGGGGCATTCCGCCGCGATGGTGCGGGCGGCGGGGCCATTGGCCACGAGGCGGGCGAGCAGGAAGGTGCTGCCATAGGGGGAGAGCGACCACCGGCCGTGGCCGATGGCGTTGGTGAGCAGGAGCAGGGCGCAGGCGGCGAGCAGGGGCGTGGCGACGCGGAGGGCGGGGCGCGGGCGGCGGCGCAGGAGGAGGGTGAGGGCAGCCAGGGCGGCGGCGAGGAGCAGGTTCGACAGGTGCGCGGCGATGGCCAGCGTGGCGAGGAGCAGGAGGGCGAGGGCCTCGCCTCGGGACAGGGTGGGGCGGGCGAAGCCGAGCAGGAAGAGGGCGAGAAGCGCGGC
>NZ_BDLP01000401.1:0-3689 GCF_001950415.1 Roseomonas sp. TAS13 | reverse complement strand
GGGCTGGCCTGCTTCAACGGCACGCGGGGGGAGGCGGCGCCGCTGCTGGACCTCGTCCTCACCCAGGCCCAGGCGCGTGGCCGGGCACCGCTGATCCTGCCCGACAGCGGCTTCCAGCGCCTGCTCGCCGGGCGGACGCTGGTGATCGTGGATTGCGGCCCGCCGCCGCCGCATGAATCCGGCCCCGGACCGCTGCCGCGCGGCGCCGACCGCTGGCATCATGCGGGCACGCTCAGCTTCGAGATGTCGGTCGGGCGGGACCGGTTGATCGTGAACTGCGGCGCCTCCCCCCTGGCCGAGCCCGAATGGCGCGACGCGCTGCGTTCCACCGCGGCGCATTCCACCCTGGTCCTGGCCGATACCAACAGCGCCGAGCTGCGCGAGGACGGGCTGGGCCGCCGGCCGGAGGTGGTGGAGGCCGAGCGGCAGGAGGCCGAGGGCGCGCAATGGCTGGATGCGACGCATGACGGCTGGAAGAAGATCCTCGGCGCCGTCCATCGCCGCCGCCTCTGGCTCTCCGAATCCGGCGACGACCTGCGCGGCGAGGATGCGGTGGAGGCCGAGAGCCCGGCCGGCGGCTTCGCGGTGCGCTTCCACCTCCATCCCACGGTGAAGGCCTCCGTGCTGGAGGATGGGCGCGGCGTGCTGCTCCGCCTGCCCTCGGGCACGAGCTGGCGGATGCGCGGCGAGGGTGCCGCCCTGGCGCTGGAGGAAAGCCTCTATGCCGCCGGCGAGCCGCAGCCGACCCGCCAGGTGGTGCTGCAGGCGGAACCGGGGACCCAGAGCGTGCAATGGGCGATCCGCCGCGTGCCGCCCGGCGAATTGCGGGGCGACACGCCCGGCCGGGCCGAAGGGACCGCGCCGGGGGCGCAGAAGGGCATTCCGGGCACGCCGTCGCGGCCGGTCCAGGAGGCGCCCCACAAGGGAGCGGCGCCGGAACCGGCCCCGGGCCCTGCGGCGAGCGGCCCGCGAGAGGACTGACAGGACCGCCATGCACCATCCGTCCGGTCCGGCCGGTGGCCACGCAGGGGGCTGCCGGGCGTGAAGGTCCTGTTCGTCGCCAACGTGGATTTCGCCCTGCGGCACTTCGTGCTGCCGCTGATGCGCGCGGCGCGGGAGCGCGGGCACGAGGTCGTGGGCGCCTGCGCCGAGGGGCCGCTGCTCGACGCGCCTCGGGCCGAGGGGTTCCGCATCGTCGGCCTGCCCATGGCCCGGTCCCTGTCGCCGCGCGCCAACTGGCGGGCGTTGCGGGCGCTGCGGGCGCTGATCCGGGCGGAGAAGCCCGATCTGGTGCATGGGCATTTCCCGATCAGCGGGCTGCTGGCGCGGCTGGCGGCGAAGCTCGAAGGCGTGCCGCGCATCGCCTATACAGGGCATGGCTTCCTGTTCAACCAGCCCGGCCGACCCTGGCGCCGGGGGCTGTCGCTGGGCATGGAATGGCTCGGCGGCCGCGTGACCGACGTCTTCATGACGGTCAGCACCGAGGAAGCGGGCGATGCCCGCCGCCTGGGGATCTCCCGCCACGCCGTGGCCTGCGGCAATGGGCGCGACCCGGCGCTGTTCCACCCCGATGCCGCCACCCGTGCCGAGGTCCGGGCCGAGCTGGGCGCCGCGCCGGAGGACTGCGTGGTGGCGGTGGTCTCCCGCCTCGTGCGGCACAAGGGCCATCCGGAACTGCTGGAAGCCATGGAGTCCGTGCCCGGCGCCACGCTCTGGGTGGTGGGGGAGCGCCTGGCCTCCGACCATGGCGAGGACCTCGAACCGGCCTTCGCCCGGGCGGAGCGGGAGCTGGGCCCCCGGCTGAAGCGCCTCGGCTACCGGCACGACGTGGCGCGGCTGCTGCGGGGGGCGGATGTCTTCTGCCTGCCCAGCCATTTCGAGGGCCTGCCGATGTCGGTGATCGAGGCCATGCTCACCGGCCTGCCGGTGGTGGCGACCGATATCAGCGGCCCGCGCGAGATGGTGCTGGAAGGCGAGACCGGCTTCCTCGTCCCGCCCATGCAGGCGGCACCCCTGGCCGGGGCGCTGCGCCGGCTGGCCGGGGACCCCGCCCTGCGTCGGCGCATGGGCGAGGCGGGGCGGGCGCGGGCACTGGACCTCTATGCCGAGGACAAGGTCGTGGCGCGGACCCTGGACCTGCTGGGCCTCTGAGCTCCGCCCGTCGCGGGGGGAGCCTCGCGCGAGGCGCCGGACGCGCGTCTGCCATGCGCGATGGGCGCGACGGCTGGCACGGCTTTCGCGAGGGAAGCTTCGTGAAACGCCCCTCACCGCGGGTGGGAGATCCGGAGGCCTGATGCGATGGCGATCCTTTGCAGGTTGCACGATGCCTATGGCGACCGTCTGATCGAGGGGCTGCGCGCCGCCCTGCCGGGCGAGGATCTGCGCCTCTGGCCCGAGATCGGCGACCCGGCCGAGATCGATATCTGCCTCGTCTTCCGGATGCCGCCGGGCTTCCTGGCGCAGTTTCCCAACCTGAAGCTGGTGTCCTCCACCGGGGCCGGGATCGACCATTTCATGCTCGATCCGGACCTGCCGCGCCACATCCCCTTCGTGCGGGTGGTGGACGAGGATTTCGCTTCCCGCATGGCGGACTATGTCTGCTGCTGGACCCTGTTCCACCATCGCGAGGTGGCGCATTTCCTGGCGGCGCAGCAGCGCCACGAATGGTCCTACCGCACCATGCGGGCAGCGCGCGAGGTGGTGGTCGGCGTGATGGGGCTGGGACAGATGGGCGGGCTCGCGGCGCGGCGGCTGGCCGGGCTCGGCTATACGGTGCGCGGCTGGTCGCGCACGCCCCGGGCGATCGAGGGCGTGCAGGGCTTCGCCGGCCCGGAGGAATTCGGCGACTTCCTGTCGGGCACGGAGATCCTGGTGAACCTTCTCGCCCTGACCGGGGAAACACGCGGCATCCTCTGCCGCGACACCTTCGCGCGCATGCCGCGGGGCGGGGTGGTGATCAGCGCCGGGCGCGGCGGCCATCTGGTGGAGCAGGACCTGATCGACGCCCTGGCCGGCGGCCAGCTCCGCGCCGCCACGATCGACGCCTTCTCGCAGGAGCCGCTGCCGCCGGAACATCCTTTCTGGACGACACCGGGCCTCTTCGTGACGCCGCATGCCTCCTCCACTGCTTCGTTGGAAAGCACTGTGAACACGCTGGCCGGGAATGTGCTGCGCTTCCGGCGTGGCGAGCCGCTGCTCAACCGCGTGGACCTGTCGCGGGGCTACTGAGCCCCCGCCGGGCCTGTTCGCCGATGCTGACCAACGCGCCGCTGGCCCGGGCGCGGCGGAACGGGTCGAGGAAGACCCAGCCCGTTCCATGCTCCTGGATATGCGCCTTCCGCCGCCGCCGTCAGCCCCGCCGGTGCTGGATGGCGCGGCCCTGGAAGAGCCGGATGCCCATCTTCCAGCCCCAGGCGATGGCGGCGGCGCCGTCGCAGCCCGCCAGGACCAGCTCCGTCCGCCGGTCCTCCAGTACTGTCCGCAGCATCCCGGGGGCGGCGGGCAGGTCTGGCGAAAAGGGGATTCGCAAGGTGGCGATGCCGAGTCGCGCCGGACGGAAGGCGGCCAGCAGGCCGGGCTCCGGCACCTCCAGCGCCAGGCGGTAGCCGCGGGCCAGCAGGAAGCGGCGCAGCAGCGGCACCTCGCCCGGGGCCGCGAGCACCTCCAGCGCCGGAAGGCCGAGGGTCAGC